>CAJJCU010000046.1 GCA_905182775.1 uncultured Flavobacteriales bacterium | reverse complement strand
TGTAAAACTTCTTGAAAATTGAGCTTGCGATTTCGTCTGGTATCTTGGGGCCATTGTTTTCAAAAATCACTTTGAGTTGGGTATCACTCTTTTCAGCAAAAACTCCAAGGTATTTATCTTTTTGATCCGACATTGCTTCAAGTCCATTTTTAACAATATTTGACCAAAGCTGAAACAACTTGATGTCATATCCCATGAATTCAATGGACTTGTCAACTTCAAAAACAAGATTAACATAGAGGCTGATCTCATAATTAAAGACCCCTAACACTGTAGAGATGTTTTCTCTTAAATTGATCACCTTTTGCTCTACATCACTTTCCCCTTTAATAAATGCCCTCATGTCTTGAACGACTCGAACGGCTTTGTCACTAGACTTACGTATCGTCTCAAGCTGAGCCATCGCCATTTGAAGCTGATTCATTATTTGTAAATACTCTTTAGCAAAAGATTTAGACAGAATCATAGCAATCTCATTTTCCTGTGTTGTTTTAAAGCGACACTTAACCAATAAACCACTAATCTCATCTAACTCTGCGGGAACATCTCCATTAAAAGAAGCATTTAAATACTCAATCATCAATTCCTTCTCTTTACGCATTTGCAGCCCCCCAACATACATCTCAATTCTGTTTTTCTCAACATGATTCAAAATATGAGAAAGCTCATCCTTAGTGAAATCACAGATAGAACCATTAAAGAGACTGCTTAAAATAAAACTAATGTTATCTGCCCCAACTCGAATCGTCCCTAATGGTGTATTTAAGTCATGAGCAATACCTGCCGAGATTTCCCCGATTGTAACGAGCTTCTCTTGCTCTAAAATAGAACGAGAAAGGTCCATATTCTTTTTGGTGTTCTCTAGCACCTTTTTTTCTAGAGATAAATTTATCCCGGCTAATTCCTCCTTGGTTCTTTGCAACTCTTCGATATAACCTATTCTATTAAAAACATTCACGAGCATTTGAGAATATATTTTCAAGAGGTTTTTTTCATCAATATTAAATTCCCGCTTTGTCTTAATGATATCAAAACCGATGAACCCAATCGCTTTATCATTATGCATCATTGGAATCGAAATCAGGCTCTGAATACCCTCATCTGTTAGAACAGCATGAATTCTCTTGTCAGTAACTTTTGAAACATCTGGAAATTCAACAAACTCTCCCTTTGAATGCTTTTTCAAAGAATAGGGCACCTCTGAAAAAGGCATTGAGGTTAATTGATTGATTTGAGACTCAATACCAACTCCCGACCACTCATGGGTGATCGAACAGATTTCTTTTTCGTAATCATACCTATAAAGATAAGCCCTGTCAGCAGAAGAAAATTTTGCAATCTCTAGCAATGAAGAATTAATAACATTGTCAATATCAGAAACAGGGGCATTAATGTATTCTGTGGTGATTTCCAACATGATTGCCTTAAACGAAGCCATCTGATCAATTTGTTTCTGGGCTTTTCTAGCATCTGTTACATTAAAGAAAAAAGCTTGCGACCCCACATAGCTTCCATTCTCAAAAATAGGCTGAGCTCTCCCTATAATACTCAGCAGTTTTATATCCTTGGAGATAAATTCACATTCCAAATCTTCTACAGATTCTCCCTTCATCAAAAGAGGCATAATAAGTTTAAACTCTTTTAATGTGTCATCAGAAAAGAAACTCATTATAGACTTTCCTTTAACCTCGTCTAATGAATCATAATTCATGTTTTTCAGCCATGCACTATTCGCGTAGGTGATAAATCCATCTTGATCCAAAGTTTGAATCATTTCTGATGACTTATCCAAAAGATGACGGTACCTCATCTCTTTTTCAATAATTAACGCTACCTGCCTCTTATATTCTGTAATATCTGACTCAATAGCAATATACCCCGTAATAATGTTTTCGTCATCTTTAATAGGCACAATATTGATTGCGAGCCAATATTCACGGCCATCTTTACTCCTATTCTGGATTTCAACTTCAGAAACAACTTTTCCTTCTATCAAGGTATTCCGAATTAATTCTTTTACCCTTGGATCCGTTTTTTCATATTGAAACATTCTTGGCGTATTCCCAATAATTTCTTCCTTGGAATAACCCGTCATTTCTATAACTGCATCATTCACCCAGGTTATATTTTGTTTGGCGTCTGTGATCAGTACCAAATTTGTGGTTTTTCTGGCTACTAATGACAGGCGTTCCATATTTTCTTGTATCCCTATTCTAGATGTAATGTCTTGCATTGAGCCGATTAACTCAATAGGCATATCACCATCATAGCGAGCCTCCCATACTTGAGCCAAAACAATGATCTCACCATCTGACACACGCTTTACTTTAAAGTCAGATGAGAAGAACCTTTCCCGAGAACTAAACATTAATCCTAATCGGTTTTTTAATGATTTATGTCCAATATCTTCGTAAAGGCCATACAGGCCTTCTAAATTCTTCGTAACCAATTTGTCTACCCCTAAAATAAGGTCAAATTCATCGGAACTTTTCCAAGAATCCGTTTTAAAAGAATAACGAATGGTTCCAAATTTTGCATTTTTTTGAGCCAGTACAAACTCTGCCTGTGTTAGTTTTAAATCTGTTGTTCTTTCTTCAACAATCGATTCAAGATTCATAACGAGCAGTTCATTCTCCGTATTCTTATCAAGTACTTTTGACTTAAGTTTGTTGACCCTGATCAATCTTTCAACAATAACAATCAATGAAATAAATCCTAATGCCAATAAAAGCATAAATAGAATGTTAATGTTTTCTTTACTTTTTATTTTTTCATCTTTAATTGCAATTTCCTTACCGTGCAGCAAATCATCTTCCTTCTTTTTTGTTTCATATTCATATTCTGCTTGAATCTCAACAAGTGCTTTTTTAGTTTCAATAGCATTCAAACTGTCCTTCATTTGAATGTGAAGCTTTACCATTTTCAAGGCATCCCCAGAGTTATTTTCTCGCTCGTAGATTTCACTGAGGAGTTTTGCCGCTTTCTGAATATTGCGAGGAAAACCTATTTCCTTGGAAACATCTAGACTCTCTAATGCATATAACTTGGCCTTGTAAAGATGGTTTCTTTGAACTTCAATCTCGGCAAGATGAAACGTTGAAATTGCAATCCCATCTTTAAAATTAATTTTTCTCCTAAGTGCCAAGCTCTTGTTCTGGTAAATAAATGAACTATCGAGATTATTATTTCTCATGTACAATCCAGCCAAAGAGCTGTAACAATTGGACATACCCTTTTCATCTTTTATTTTCATTGATATGCTAAGGGCTTTTAGATAATATTGCATGGCAAGCTTTTCATCTCCTTGATCCTCCTTAACTGAGCCTATACTGTTATATACACCTGAAATATTGTCCTGTTTGTTTACTAATTGCAGTAATGGTAGACTTCTCTGGTAATAATCTAAAGCACGTGTTAAATCATTTTGCTCTTTATAGATTGCAGCAATATTATTAAGAAGAGTAGCAATACCTAATGTATCATCTATTTCTTTAGAGATCTCTATACTTTGATTGTAATAATCTAATGCTTTAAGAGCATTCCCCTGATCGTTTAGTACGTAACCAATATTATTGAGAGCTGTTGCAATTTGAAATTTGTGACCGGTTTGTTGACAAATCTCAAGACTTTGTTCCAAATAATCAAGACATTTTTCAATATCGCCATTAGTCATGTAAACAACAGCAATATTACTTAAGGCTCCAGAGTACAAATTCAACCATACAATTCTTTCCTTTTCTTTAGGTGCTTTAGCGAGGTTTGGTACAACGATTTCAATCACTTTATTACACAAGGGAATCATCGTGTCAATATTTGAGATATAGAGAAGGGATGATAATTCCAAATACGAATCTGCGATAGCTGAATCAGAACTATTTGAATTCGATATAACCTCATTATAACGTTCAATTGCCTGAATATCTTGGTCTGAGAAACTTTGAGCACTTACAAAAAATGGAAAGCAAACAAAACACAGTAAAGTTATTTTAATACTCATAATCAGATTAGTTTACTTTTTAGCAATTCAATACTTCTTTTTAATTCTGATTCTTCCCAAGGTTTTTGCACAAAAGCCTCCAAAAGACCCTCATTTTCTAACGCCTCTATTTGTAAAGAATTTGCCTGCCCAGATAACATGATACAAGGCACATCCGGATGTTTCTCTTTTACTTGACGAATAAATGTTGCGCCTGACATTGTAGGCATTCGATAGTCAACAATTAAAAAGGCTATTGTAATGTTTTCAAATTTAAATTCATCAATATCATTCAATGCTTTAAGAGGCTCTGAATAGAGTTCCAAAGTCAAGTCAGACATGTTTAAGAGCTTCTCCAATTGAAACCCCAGCACCTGAAGAATCATAGGATCATCGTCAATACATATCACAGCACGTTTTATATCTTTCATTGCTCTCTTTTGAATTTGATAATAAATTTAGTTGACTCAGAATCGGAGGTCAGAGCAATTTTACCTTGATGCTCCTCTAGAACATTTTTAACAATACTCAATCCAAGCCCGGAACCTTTTCGTTTTCCTTTCGTGGTGAAAAACTTATTAAATATCTTAGTTTTCAGATCTGATGAAATCACAGGCCCATTGTTTTCAATAATAATGAAATACTCCTTAGGTGTCATTTCGGAATAGACTTTAATCATCTTATCCTTCTGTTCCTCCATACATTCGATTGCATTTTTAATCAAATTAGACCAAAGCTGAAAGAGCCTAACATCAAATCCTTTAACCTCTATTTGAGGGTCAACATCAAAAACAAGATCAACATGATTCTGTATTTTATGACTGAAAACATTTAAAACCGTTCCAATATTACTTTTTATATTAACTACTCCCGATTCCGTATTTCTTTTTTCACGAATAAATAGACGCAGATTCTGAACAACTTCAGATGCTCTATTCCCTGAATTCGTTATCGTTTCTAAGAAAGAGAATACCATCTGAACTTGGTATATAAGATTTAAAAAAAGAAGCGGTTGCTCAGAATTCAATATATGGGTTATCTCCTCAATATTTTTGATGTCAATTCTATTTTTGACCATCATGAACGAAACCTCTTGCAGATTTTTTTGAATGAAATCTGATTTTATCGCTTTTAGGTAAAACACAAAAGCCTCTTTTTCACGTTTCATTTGTACACCGCCAACAAACAACTCAAATGACGAATTCATTGATCGATTAAATGCATATTTAACTTCCTCTGAATTGCTCTCTGGAAGCACACCCTTGAAAAGCATCCCAAGTGTATAAGTCATGTTTTCCGCCCCACTTTGAATCGCCCCTAAAGGAGTATTCAAATCATGCGCAACTCCAGAAGCAAGCTCTCCAATCGTCACCATTTTCTCTTGATCCCTTAACGAAGAGGCCAGCTCCATATTTTTAGCTGTCTTTTCTTGGACCAAACGCTCCAAATTCACATTTAAATTCTGTATAGTCTGCTCATTGTGAATACGGTCAGTAATATCAAACTCCACCATCATCGACCCCGTTACCTCGTTGTCATCACCAAACAAGGGCTGAAGACTTAATGAAACCCAATATTCCCTACCTTGCTTACTTCGACGCATCATCTCTAATTGAATACTTTTCTCTTCAATTAAAGCTTGTTGAATTCTCTCAGCTTTCTCGTATGCTTTGTGGTCATATAAAAACACTTCCGGCCTGTTTCCGATCATTTCATTTAAAGAAAAACCAGAACGGTCAATCATGGCCTGGTTCGCCCATGTAATTCTCCTCTTTTCATCAAGCATGAGTACCCCATTGTCTGTTTTTAAAGCAACTAACGATAATTTTATGTTTTCCTCTTCCGCTATAACCCGCTTCGTAATATCGGTACCATAACCTATGACGAGTCTCACATTACCATTGGCATCAAAAAGAGGCCCCATGGATCTTTGGATCACATTCCTGTTGCCTTTGCTATCTATCAGGTCATCAGTCCAAACTTCATCCTTCTTCGTTTTTAATGTGCGATTAAAAACAGCTCTTCTTTCATCTGCTAAATCATTTGAAAGCCCTTTAAGACGACAATAATCATAATCATCTTTTCCAATCATATACTCCCTTACCTCATCATTCTTAATACCCATAGGATTAATAAAAATATATTTATGATTAATGTCAAAAACGGCGACATCTGCAGGAAGATTGTTTAATATAAATTCATAAAATTCTCGTTGCGATTCAACTTTATCATTTAAGGTCTTTAAAGCTTTCTCATTCGTTTGATTCGTTTTTCGATAGTTGGTGATATCATGTGCGTAAATATTTAGATATCCCAAGTCGAAAATAAGAACAATCTGAATTGAGTAGTAATTTTTTGAGGCCTGAAGAAAAATCTGCGTGTTCTGTCTTTTTTTTGCAATTGCATCCTGTATTGCCTTGTTCAACTGGACCGATCCTATTTGATCATTTTTGTATTCGATGTCTTTTAAAAATGACAATTCAGAGGCAGCATTGTTAAACACCAATTTCATCTTAAGGTCAAAACGAAGAATCGGATCCGGATTCTCCAAAGGAAACTTTGATATTGCATTAAGTTCAGTCTGAAATCTCTTTATCTCTTTATTCTTGACCAGTAGATTAGATGTGATTTCTTTAGATTCCTCAAGGCTTTTCTTATTCAATTGTTCAATAAATAAATATTCAGCAATGGTATCATGCACAGGAAAATCCCTGAGTGTTACATTGTAATTTTTCAATGCATAAGCACTATTAATAATTGGAGCTGCAAATAAAAAATAAGAGGAATCTTGCTTGACAATTGAAAACTTATACCTCTGAAGGTCTCCCTTCAACTCAAGGAAATGAATTTTATCAAACCAGTGATCTGGAAGCTGGTCAACTATAATTTCTCCTTTTCTATCCAAGAGGAAATAGTCAAATACACTAGTTTTAACTTTAATATTCGATACTGATTTCAAAAAATTATCACCGATACTTAAAATATAAAAACTAGCATCTAGCTCTAGGTAGTAAGGTGAGCTTACGTTCAATAACTTTAAATAATCACTCTTCTTCACTTTGTTCTTTTAGAAAATGTAAAAGTTACCAAGAAATTTTAAAAACAATTCCATCTACAGACGCATCTTTTGCAAGCTGTTGAATATCAACAACCATCTCAAATCGTTTGCCCAACCCCCTAATCAATCCAATAAGCATTGGAACCAACCCAACCCGGTGAGATTTATAAACGAGTTCAACAGAGTCTTCAGTTTCATTTCTAGTGGAAAAAAGTGGTGCTTTTAATTCAGGCATCATGTTGTTAATCCTTAGATGAAGGATATCAAGATTCCCAAGGAATTCAGTAAATGAATTACCAGATAAATCTAATAAATCACCATATCCTTGATCGGCCGTATAAAGGATCCAGTATTCACCAAATGCCTCTAAAATAGAATTGGCGTCCGTATTTAAAATCTTACTTGCCGCTCCAACCAAATCATAAGTGAGTTTGTCTGGATATGGACTCATAGATATAAAATCCGCTTCTTCATGTCCTACCTCAAGGCAAATTGCGTCCCATTTTATCTGTCCATAATTCTCAACAACCAAATCCTTAATTGCCTTATTTACAAGTCCATACATATTTATATCTTAAAAAGTTAACGTTCAAAGTTACAACAAAGCAATCCTTAAAAAAATATTCAGACCGGCCAAATCATACGATATCTGCGTCATAAGTATTTCTACTTAGTTCCCTCTACATAAAAAAGCGTAGTTACGGTCTACTTTTATGCTTTGGAATTATTCCTAGGGATAATTAAACTAATTTGGCTCGAAATAATATTACAATCCTTGAACTATGAGTAACTTAGAGTTTTCAAAAAGTATTTTTGCAAACGAGCTTCAAGGCACTATTAATATTATTAAGGCCATGCCTGAAGATCAGTTGACCTATACCCCACACATCATAAACAGAACTGCATATGAAATTGCGGAGCACATTGCGGCACATGTATATGATTTTAAGGTCATCCTTCAAGAAGAGGTGTGTGACGAAAAACTATCATTCCCCTTTTCTTCTCCAAATGAGCTCGCCAATAAAGTAAAACTGCTCTGGGAAGATACCTTAAATATCATGGAAACTTATGATGATGAAAAATGGACTTCTGAGCATGTAGAACTTCTCGTTGCCGGAAAACTATTCGGGGCCATGCCTCGTTTTCAAATGATGTGGTTTTTCTTAAATGATATTATTCATCACAGAGGACAGCTATCAGCATATATTCGACCAATGGGAGGAAAGAATCCTACAGTTTATGGATGGAGTGCAGATACAGTTTAGTCGTTAAAAGTCAATTTATCAGCCCAAAAAATCCATCCTATTCGTTCAAGTTTTAACCTTTAATTTATTGAGCAAGTAGCCATACACGAATGTAATCGCTATTTTTGCAGTCAATGAAAAACTTTTTCAAATTATCCCTTATTAGCAGTTTGTTTTCAATGAAGGCAATGACTCTAGGTCTTGTTGTTTTTTTAGTAGCTATAGGCTCTGCAACCTTCATCGAATCTACACATGGAATTCAGGCCGCAAAAATCCTCATCTACAATGCCGTTTGGTTTGAAATCCTATTGTTTTTTCTTGGACTCAACTTGGTTTCAAATATATTTAAACACCGAATGTATCAACGGGAAAAGATTGCTGTTCTTTCTTTTCATTTGGCTTTTTTGGTAATTCTACTGGGTTCAGCGGTCACCCGTTTTGTTAGTTTTGAAGGCATCATGGTCATACAGGAGGGGAAGTCTTCAAACTTCATTTATACTTCTGACCCACATGTATTAATGCAAGTAAGTGAGCAAAAGACTGATACATCTAAAAACATTGCTTTTAAAGCTTTTTTATCTGATTACACGAATGATTTCGGAAATGATTTTCATGAAGAATTAACTTTCAAAAACAAAACCATTTCAATTGATTTCGTGAATTTTAAATCAAAATGTATCGACTCCTTCCAACTAGACAAAAAAGTACAATCTAAGGTTTTAGATATTGTCACAGAAGGTATGGAATCTCATTACATAGGTCTAAGTGAGTCCATTATGGTAGGTGGCGTTCCCTTGATTTATGGTCAAGAATTAAAAGGCCCTGGAATTGAGCTTAGAGACTCAAAGGAAGGGATACAAATCTCAACATCTGTTCCCATGCGCTCTCTAGCAATGAGTGAAATGCAAAAATCAAGACAAACAGGTTCAGCTCCAGATGATTCGCTCTATTTGAACTACGAAGTTGACACATGGTCCCTTTTAAAAACGACAACCTTATACCAGGTCGGCACAAGCCAATTTGTGATAAAGAACATTTATTCTAATGCAAAAAAAGCAATCATCCCTTCGGGTAAGAAAAACGTAGGTTCCGATTACCTAACGGTAAGCATTAGTGATGGAGACAAATCAAAAGAACCCAAAATAGTCCTCCTCAAAGGGGGGATGGGAACAATTCCTGTACCGAACACCTTTGCCTATAACGGGTTAAATTATCAATTAGAATACGGTTCTATTCGCAGGCCGATCCCTTACGAAATTACTTGCCGAGATTTCCAACTCGATATGTATCCAGGTTCAGAGTCCCCCTCTTCATTTGCCAGTGAAATCAGCCTAAAAGATGAAGTAAACAAGAAATATTTAAACAAAAGGATTTTTATGAATCACGTGATGGATTATGAAGGATACAGATTCTTTCAATCGAGCTATACACTTGACAATCCAAAAACTCCAGAGAATGAAGAAGGAACAGTATTAAGTGTGAATTACGATGAATGGGGGACCAACATCACCTATATAGGTTATTTACTTATGGCGATAGGAATGATTCTATCAATCATTGCACCAAGGGGTCGGTTCAAAATGCTCAACACAAAACTGAAAAAAATAAAGACAAATAAATTAGGAGCGCTACTCTTTCTTATTGGCATGAATGGCCTTAGCTTAGGCGTCTTTTCGCAAGACAGCACAGCACACGACCACTCAGAGCACGATGACAAAAAAGAGAGTATCATAAGTGGCGAGACTTTTAAGGTGCTCAATTCAGAAGCTGTAGATCAATTTTCATCTCTTTTAGTGCAAAGCTTTGAAGGAAGAATTATCCCAGCACACACCTTGTGTGACCAACTCTTAAGGAAGGTTCATAGAGATCAAACGTTCACACTTGATAACGAAACATATAATGCCGTACAAACGATTGTAAGCATGCACATGTACCCTGCTTTTTGGATGAACCAGAAAATCATTTATGCAGCTACCGCATTACAAAAAAGACTAGGTCTCAAAAAGTACGTGTCCTATAAAAGTTGCCTAGACGCTAAGGGGGTTTTTAAGTGGGAAAAAGAATACGCAAAAAGTTTTCAAAAGCTTGAATCAAAAAGAGACGAATTCGATAAAAGAATAATTAAATTTCATGAACGATTTCAGGTAACCTACAGCATTATTTCATGGGAATATATGAAACTTATTCCTCTAAGCGAAGACATTAACAACACCTGGGTGTCTCCTTTAAATATGGATGCACGTAGATCCAGTGATTCACTAAGTGTTATTGCCTCTCTTAACTTTTTTCAGTCTATTTACGAGGAAGATAATAAAGCTGCAAATCAAAGTCTATCGAAATTAAAAGCAATTCAAAGAAGCGTAGCTAAAGACATTGTTCCCTCAGAACAAGTCGTAGATCTTGAAATCATTTACAATGAGCTAAATGTGTTTAAGAGAACCTTAAATGGCTATGGTACGGTCGGGTTTATAATGCTTATTCTATTTTTTATTAAAATATTCCTCACCAAGTCGCCGGCAATATTTGATGTTTTTAGAAAAATATTATTTGCCCTTTTAGTCGGCCTTTTCCTTTTCCACGCATCGGGACTCGCTATGAGATGGATTATTTCGGGTCATGCACCATGGAGTAATGGATATGAGGCTGTGATATTCATTGCTTGGGTAAGTATGCTCGCAGGGTTCTTCTTTTCCAGGAAAAATGCAGTCGTAATTGCAGGAACAGCAATCTTAGCTGCCTTAATGATATTTG
>CAJJCU010000045.1 GCA_905182775.1 uncultured Flavobacteriales bacterium | reverse complement strand
AGAAATTGGTTTTCTAGCTCTATCGCGAATCGTTGCAAAATCAGGAATTAAACCAATATACCAAAAGACAACCGATACTGATAAATAGGTCGAAATTGCAAATACATCCCAAAGAAGGGGAGAGTTAAAGTTAACCCATAAAGAACCAAACTGGTTTGGAATTGGCATTACCCAATAACCTACCCATAAACGTCCCATGTGGATCAATGGAAACAACCCTGCCATAAAAACAGCGAAAATTGTCATCGCCTCTGCAGACCTGTTAATTGCCATTCTCCATTTCTGACGAAAGAGAAGAAGCACGGCAGAGATTAAGGTTCCAGCATGACCGATACCAACCCACCAAACGAAATATGTAATATCCCAAGCCCAACCAATGGTCTTGTTCAATCCCCAAACCCCAACTCCTGTTCCTAGTAAATATAGAATACAACCTATACCATATAAACCAACAACCAATGCGATACCAAACAAAAAGTACCACAGCTTTGGTGCCTTGTCTTCTATTGGTCTACAAACATCTTCAGTAATGTCATGATAGGACTTGTGACCAAGTATGAGGGGTTCTCTTATTGCAGCTTCCTTTTGCATACGTTAATTCTTAATGTTGTTTGTGACTTGGTTCGTGATGCGCTTTCTTTTCGACCTGAAGTTTTGACAATAAGTCATTTTCCTCATTACGAACCTTTACTTTATACCATACGTTGGGTTTCACTCCAATCTCTTCTAGAGCTTGATAAGACCTTTTGTCCTCAGAACTCTTCCTAATTTCTGAATTTACGTCATTCCAGTCTCCAAAGACAATTGCTCCTGCGGGACATGAATCACCACAAGCGGAATTAACATCACCGTCAACAACTGGTCGGCTTTCTTTTTTAGCCTGCAGTTTTGCAGCTTGAATATTCTGAACGCACATGGAACATTTCTCCATAACACCTCGAGTACGAACAGTAACATCAGGATTCAATACCATTCTTCCAAGGTCGTCTTGAGCTGGGTTGATCTCCGTGAATTTCTTATATGAAGGGTAATTATACCAATTAAACCTTCTTACTTTATATGGACAGTTGTTCGCACAATATCTTGTACCGATACAACGGTTATATGTCATTTGATTCAGGCCTTCATTGCTATGCGTAGTTGCCGCTACAGGACAAACCGTTTCACAAGGAGCATGATTACAATGCTGACACATCATAGGCATGTGAACCACCTTTGGGTTCAATGAAGCAATTTCGGCATCTGCATAGGAGAAGTCACTTTTATCCTTTTTCGTTCCAACTGCAGCCTCTTCATCACTTGCGTAATAGCGATCAAGACGCAACCAATGCATCTCACGACCTCTTCTTACTTCGTCTTTACCCACAACAGGAACATTGTTTTCTGCCTGACAAGCAATAAGACATGCTCCACATCCAAAGCATGCATTAAGGTCGATTGACATCGCCCACCTGTGTCCAATATTTTCAACAGGATGCTCATCCCATAAATCAAATTCTCCTACTGGCTTGGCAACGTGATTCGCATTTTCATCTAAGGTCTGAAGCATGTGCGTAGGATTGTAAGACTCCTTTCCTTTGGAGTCATAGATTCCTTTTGTTGTTTCTCTAACGATAGAGTGTCTACCCATTACCGTATGGTGAATTTGGGTTGCAGCTATAATATATTCACCTTCTACATTCGTGATTTTTGCGCTATTGGCATAACCCATCTCTTGGTTATCAAGAGTAACAAATCGATATGCGTTCTGTCCAATAGGCTTTGGAAAACCTTTTTCATTTGTCTCATAACCACCATATTCTTTAGTCTGGTAGGCTGCTTTACCGATTTTCTCTCCATTACCACCACGGCCATATCCAAGCGCAATACCAACGGTACCTAGGGCTTGTCCAGGAGAAGGATAAACAGGGAGTGTGAACGCTGTTCCATTTGAAGAAATCTTCACTAGGGAAAGTCCATTTTCCTGATCAAATGTTGTTTTGTAACCTTTTTTGGTCATTTCAACCGGGTTCATGGTAATGTAGTTGTCCCAAGTCACTTTAGAAATAGGATCAGGCATTTCTTGCAACCATGGATTACTTGCAAATTTACCATCTCCAATACCTGCTTTTTGATAAGTGACAATTTCTAATCCTTTCTTAAACTCCTGGAAACCTGTTGGTTCTACAGAATTAAATGCGATACGATCTTCGATCATTGCCTGAGGAATAGTGATACAACTATTATGAACAGCCAAATCAAAATCCTCGCCACTTAGGCTTGCAAATGTTTCTTTAATGAATTTATATGAAAAGTCTGCATCTGCATTTGTCATTCTTCTTTTTGCAACACCAGACCATACTGCAAATGATTCAATCGCAGAGGCTGTATCGTGAAGCGGTGTGATTGTCGGCTGAGACAATCCATAATGATTTGTTTTTGGATGGTGATCTGCCCATGACTCAAGGCCATGGTGATCAGGGCAATTGTAAGTACAATCTACACCTGTTTCATCATCATGCGAATTCATTGAAACTGAAACCTTAATGTTTTTCAATCCCTTTTTAAATGCTGCCGAATTCGGTAAGTAATAAGATGGGTTAGAGTTGTAAAAAATAACTGCCGTGTCTTTATGCATTCCTTTTGCTACTTCATTAGCGAAGGTCAACATCTTTTCATCTTGAGATTGAAATAAATTAACCTCATTGTATAGGTCAATAGTCGTTCCGTAAGAGCCGAGGTAGTTATTGATTTCATTAACCAAAAGCTGCAGACCAGTATTGTTCGTTCCACAGACAACTAAAGAATCTTTACCACTTGACTTTAAGCTTTTAACAGCAAGACCTGCTATTTTATTCAACGCTGCTGAAAGAGGTGGAGGGGTTTTGCCTGTCAGACTCGCAAGAATGAATTTTAAAACAGCCTCTTCCTCAGAGGGCTTTGTCATCCCACGGTAATCCGCGTTAGACCCAGTAATACTCATTACTGCCTCAAATTGAAAATGCTTTGACATCCATTCTTCATCTGGATTTCTTCCCACACCATATTGGCATGAAAATTCTGTAGGCATCAACCAAGAATTCAAAAAATCTGCATTTACAGAAACAACAGTGCGCGCCTTAGAAAAATCATAGCTCGGAATTAAATCCTTACCAAAATTTGATTCGTTGGCCTTACGCATTGCTGAATACGAAATGGCATCGTGCTGAATGTGCTCAAAACCTCCAGATAAAGAGGACTTTAAGGCATCAATAGACTTTAATACAGAAGGGCTTATAATCGAATTTGAAACTAGAACTGTCTTTTTAGCGACTTCTAGCGCTTTTATAATTTTACTATCTACACCAGACCATGATGCTTTTTTTCCTTTAATCTGCGGAAATTGAAGCCTTTCACTGTCATACAAACCAAGAACAGAAGCAATGATTTGTGCATTTACAACTCCTTTGGAAAAGCCGAAATCTTTATTCCCTTTCACGAAGATAGGTCTTCCCTCTCTCGTTTTTACTAAAATACTTGCATAAGAACTTCCATCGTAATAGGTAGAGGCATACCATGTAGGCATTCCTGGAACTACATTTTCTGGTTTCATCACATAAGGAACTGCTTTTATGACAGGAGCCTCACATGCTGCAACAGTTGCCGCGGCGACAGAAAAACCTAGGAACTTTAAAAAATCTCTTCGTCCAGTGCTTGACTCGTTCAATTCATCATCGGTAAGGAATCCTTCAACCGAGTTTGATTGAGGGAATTCAGAATCCTTTGATTCTTGAAAAGAAGCCGTTTCCGTAAGCTCCTCCATTCCTTTCCAATATTTTTTTTCGTTTGTCATAATATTCTTCTTTCGGTAGACAATTTCTATATTAATAGTGACATTTTGAACATTCCCAACCACCAAGCTCTTTCACAGACACTCGGCCATCTTCATTGTAGGAATTCAATAAGTCGTAATCATTCTTCTTCAAACGATCATGGATTTCTGTATAGTACTGGTTTTTCCCGTCCGTTAGGGAGATTCCAGATTGGTCGTGACATTGAATACACCATCCCATTGTCAGGGTTGCTCTATCAAATTCTATTTTGCTTTCAATATTTTCTGCAATCTTATTCAACTCTTGATGTGGCTGTACTTTTGCTGTTTCTTTAAGTTTTGCCATATCACCATGACATTGCTTACAATCTAAACCGCCAACCTCAACGTGCTGAGAGTGATTAAAATAGACGTGGTCAGGAAGGTTATGAACTTTGTTCCAAACGATTGGATTGGTTTTTCCAGTGTACTCACCAGAAGGCCCTTTCGTTGGATCCCATCCTGCAGCAGCATATATTTTATTAATCTCTCCTTGGAATTCTTTCCCTTCCCCGTCGATTTTCTTGTGACAATTCATACAAACGTTAACCGTTGGTAAGCCAGCCGACTTCGACTTGGTTACAGAATTGTGACAATACTTACAGTCAATACCATTGACACCCGCGTGGACATCATGTGGAAATGCAATAGGTTGAGAAGGTTGGTAACCCTCTTGCAGGTTAATTTGATACAAGGTTTGGAAAAAGCCTACAATTAAAGAGAGTACAATAACCAGTGTGGCAAGTCCAACATACAGCCTGTATTTCCAGGCCCATGTTTTAAACTCCTCGACATAAGTCAGCCCTTCAGCGCCCTCTAGGCTTTCTTTAGTGGCGATTTTCAATTGACGTCTAACACCACCAACAGCCATGATAATAATGCTGAACATGATTCCCATTAAGATCCAGGTCCAAGGAAGACCTTTTTCTTCTTCCATTACATCTCCTCCACCTGCGGAAGCTTGAGCGCCTCCACCTGCAGCCTGTGCATTTGGATCTTGAGAATCAACCCAATCAAATATAGATGTGATTTGCTCATCTGAAAGATCAGCAAAAACAGACATTACACTCCCCTTATACTCTTGAAATATTTCATTTGCACGAATTGACTTTCCGCTCGCTCTTAAAGCAGCATTATTTCGGACCCATTCATAAATGAATTCTCCTTCATCGACAGACTCCCACCTTTGGCGGGCTTCATACAATTTAGGGCCGGTTCCGTTTTTGAAAACAGCGTGACAAGTTGCACATTTGGCCTTAAAAAGACCTTCTCCTTGAGAAAAGTACGCTGGGACGAGTGTAAGAAAGAAGAAAAGAACCAAGGCCTGTAAACCCAAGCTGGTCTTTGTAACTTTCTGAATGTTAGTTATTTTCATGAAAAGTAAACTAAATATAGGTCAATATTAAAAAGGCAATTAACACAATTTAACTTGCCAAAATTATGAAGATTCATTGTTTACATGACACTTTTATGACAAAAAGACACCGATGAATATTAATTTAAAATGATTCTAAATAACAAAACATGGGATTGTAACTATTTTCACTAAATTCGTATAAACTATTATACTCACGTTCGCTCTAATGGAAAAAATAGCATTTATTTTAATGATTTCTTTAATTGGATTTGATGGTTTCACACAATCGTCTGATTCTAAAGGGGAAATTAATGTTTTAAAAGACGCAAGAATTGACCATCTCGTTGAACAAGAAATGAACATGAACGAAATCCCAGGTTTTCGGCTACAGATTTGCTTTGATTCAGATAAGAAGATCGTTGATGAGGCAAGAGACCAGTTTTTGAAGCTTTACCCTAAAGTAGATACGTATATCGAATTTGAAGCGCCTCACTTTAATTTAAAAGTAGGAGATTTTAGAACACGTAGTGAGGCTGAAAGAATCAAACGGCAAATATTTGGGGAATTTGTCATCTGTATTATTCACGAAGACATGATCCAACTTCCGCGAATTAATTAAAAGTGCTTCCAGCCCTGGGCAGAAATTCTTACAGCACTATTGTTTTTATCAATCAATAAATTATCCTGAGACTTATCAGTAACAAAACCTATAATCGAAAAACTAGGGTGGTTCTTGATTTTTTCGTAATCCTTTTGACTCGCGGTAAATAAAAGTTCATAATCCTCCCCTCCATTCATTGCGCACATGTAAGGGTCGAGGCTAAGCTCTTCAGCAGTCAAGATTACTTTTTCAGTAATAGGAAGCTTGTCAGAATAGATTGACACGGCGCATTCACTTGATTTGGCAATATGTAAAAGTTCGGATGCAAGGCCGTCAGAGATGTCAATCATTGAGCTGGGTACAAAATCAAGCTCCTGAAAGATATCGATAACATCTTGTCTTGCGATAGGTTGAATTTGCTTCTTTACCAATTCATCATAACCATCAAGCTTGGGCTGAATATTAGGGTTTTCAAGAAAAACCCCTTTTTCTCTTTCTAGAATTTGCAACCCAAGATAAGAAGTTCCTAAATCTCCTGTGACCACAATAAGGTCGTTTTCTTTGGCGCCGCTTCGATAGCATATTTTTTCTTTAGCAGCACGCCCAATAACTGAAATCGACAAAACCAAACCAGATAAAGAAGACACGGTATCTCCACCGACAAGATCAACGTTATAGAATTCGCAGGCCGAATGGATTCCTTTATACAATTCCGTAATCGCTTCTACAGGGAATTTACTCGAAACACCTATTGAAACAGTTAATTGTTCCGGTTTTCCGTTCATGGCTAAAACATCAGAAACATTAACAGAAACCGCTTTGAAACCCAAAGACTTTAAAGGAACATAGGAAAGGTTAAAATGAACACCTTCAACAAGCATGTCTGTAGAAAGCAACATAGACTCTTTAGTAGAAAGCTCAATTTCTGCTGCATCATCCCCCACACCAAGTAGACTAGAAGGATTTTTTAAAACCGCATCTTTTGTAAGAGAATCAATCAAACCAAATTCTCCAAGCGCATCTATTTCATGGTGCTTCTTTTCTTCTTTGCTCATTTTATCGTAAATTAAAAAGAGTGAATGCTTCCACATTCACTCTTCACGTTCAGTTGACCCACTAGGGCTCGAACCTAGACTCTTCTGTACCAAAAACAGACGTGTTGCCAATTACACTATGGGTCAATAGATGATTTGAATCATCAATTAGGGTGCAAATTTAACAACAAAATTTAATTTATTCTTTGCGATTAACAAAAATTATATGATTAAGGGGTGCATTTGATTCAAAATACGTTCAAGTACAAACGAATATTCGTAATTTCGCTCCACTATTAAAGGAATTAAAAAGACATGAACTATACTTTCATCAATAAATTAAATGGTTGGATTGTTTTCGCTGTTGCCTCCCTCGTATATCTAATGACTATTGAGGATACGGCAAGTCTATGGGACTGCGGTGAATACATAACAGCAGCATATAAACTGGAAGTTGGACACCCTCCAGGCGCTCCATTGTACATGCTTCTTGGTCGTATTTTTTCATTCTTTGCAGCTACAGATAATGTCGCATACTTCATTAATGCTTTATCCGCATTTTCAAGTTCCTTTACCATTTTATTTATGTTTTGGTCGTTAACCATTTTACTTAAAAAATTGGTCCTCCAATCAAAAGAGAAGCTCGAAGACTCAGATAAAATAGCCATCTTTATTTCTGCTACCGTTGCCTCCTTGGCCTATACTTTTTCTGATTCCTTTTGGTTTTCTGCAGTGGAAGGTGAGGTTTATGCCATGGCGTCCTTGTTTACAGCAGTTATTTTTTGGGCCATATTGAAATGGGATGAAGCCATGGGGCTTTACGAAAAAAACAACTTTCAAAATGGGACCTCGCCCAACAAGTGGTTGTTATTAATATTGTTTTTATTAGGTTTAGCGATTGGGGTTCACTTATTGGGGATTCTTGTTATACCAGCTATTGGTTATGTTATCTATTTTAGAGTAAAACAAACGACCCCAAAAGGATTCGTTCTAGCCGGCCTTTTGTCGATTGTTGTTCTCGGATTTATTCAAGAAGGAATTATTCCCGGTACGGTTTCTCTTGCTTCAAAATTTGAAGTTTATTATGTGAATAGCCTTGGATTGCCTTTTTATTCAGGTTCGATTTTCTTTTTCACCTTATTAATCGCACTTTGTATATGGGCAGTGCGTTTTGCGAATAAGAAGAAGAATACAATCTTATCAAACTCCTTAATGGGATTGATCTTCTTATTGATTGGATATGGTTCCTTTGCAGTCATTGTAATCCGATCTAATGCAAACACGCCACTTGATGAAAATGACCCAGAAAATCTTGTCACGCTTCATTCGTATTTGAAAAGAGAGCAGTACGGAAGCGCTCCCTTAGCAAAGGGTCAATATTGGAATTCAGAATATGCATCACAAGAGGAATGGAAAGATCTTTCCGCTTATTATTTACGCCGTTGGGTCATTACTGACGGTGATACTGACCTAAAAGCCTTTGTCAATATAAAAGACGCTACACAATGGATGGAAAAACAAAATACCGACGGATTCTCTATTGAAGAAAAGTACTTTGAGAGCAACGCGTCCATCAGGATTGGAGCAACCCCAACATACAAACAAACTACCTTTTTTCCGAGAATGTATTCGAGTACACCACGGCATGTCTCAGGATATAAATATTGGTCAGGGTACAACCCCGATGATGAATCAGATGCTGAAATAGGTAAGGACGGAAAAAGAGTCCCCTCAACAAGTGAGAATCTGACCTACTTTTTTAATTACCAGCTCAACTGGATGTATTTCAGGTACTTCATGTGGAATTTCTCAGGAAGACAAAATGATATTCAGGGACATGGAGATGACATGCGAGGGAATTGGATTTCAGGAATAGATTTTATTGATAACGCAAGGCTTGGGAATCAGTCTTATGCACCTCTTTACTCTTCAGATAATAAATCCAATAACAAGTTTTATTTCATTCCTTTGATTTTCGCCCTTATCGGCTTGGTACTCCACTACAAAAAATCTCCAAAGGATGCATTTGTCTTGACTTTAGCATTTTTATTCACGGGTATTGCAATTGTTATTTACCTCAATCAAAAACCATTTGAACCAAGGGAACGAGATTATGCCTACGCAGGGTCTTTTTACTTTTTTGCAATGTGGATCGCATTTGGGGTCTATGCAATTATCGACTTTCTCAAAAATAGAGTAAAACTCAAAAATGCAACTGTTTATTTATCAGCCGGAGCAGTCATTGGTTTTATCGTTCCATTTATTATGGGGACTCAAGGATGGGATGACCACAACAGACATGGAAAAACAACGGCACGTGATTTGGCAAAAAACTATTTGGCATCTTGCGCAAAAAACGGAATCATCTTTACGAATGGCGATAATGACACGTTCCCATTGTGGTATGCTCAAGAAGTTGAAGGGTTTAGGACAGACGTACGTGTTTGTAACCTCTCGTTGATGGGCACGGATTGGTATACCAATCAGATGAAAATGAAATCTTATGAATCTGCCCCACTCCCTATCAAATTCAGCGAAGACCAGATTCTGATGTACGAAGGAACCACCGATCAGCTATATTTTACTGATTTATTTAATATTGTCAGCAGTTCAAACATAAGTAAAGATGTAATAAAAGAGATCATTAGCTTACGTCTTGAAAATGAAAAAAACAAAACTGAGGCAACAAGGAAGTTTTCAGCATTCGCAGCGGACATTCAAAACATTTTATACCAGCTTTCAGTACTTCAACCTTCGATGAAAAAGCAGGTACAGAAATCATTTTCCTACCTAAATGCGAACACAAATAGTGATTTATCCGATTTGATCACCTCTCATTATTGGGTATTGAAACAGCTTTATCCTCAGCTTGAAAGCAGGCTAAAAACATACGGACAAGGCGATGAAGACAAGTACAACGCAACGATTAGTGCTTTAAACCTATTGTCTAAACCATTTGAGACTTTCGAAACAGGTTGGGACACGATTGATTTAACAAAAGCGATGGAATTCGTCCGAAGTAATAAAGGATTTCTAAAAATGAGAAGAGGCTCGGAGGTGAACCTATTCCCAAGCCAAAACTTCACCTTAGCCGTAAATAAACCAAACGCAATCAAGGCTGGAATTATTTCTGAAGAAGAGGCAGAAAGGTGTCCTAATTCAATCTCAATAAGCTACAGCGGTATCGACCGAATTTCTAGAGAAGAAATCATGATGCTAGAGGTTCTCAGTAATTTCAATTGGGAAAGAGGGATCTATTTTTCAAGCAATAGAGGCTCTAAATTTGCAACAAGACTTTTACAAAAAGGGTATGTAAAACAAATTGGAGTCGCATATGAATTGAACCCTTGTACACCCGAAATGCCTTTAAGGATCAATGAAAAACAAAACTTCTTCAATGTTGAAAGAATGTACAAGAAACTTATGGTAGAATACGAATTCGGAGACATGGCCAATCCAGAAGTATTGACGGATTATTATGCACGAAGACATACTTCACATTACCGTACTGACTTTTTACTTCTCGCTGAACAATTGTATTATCAGGGAGATACCTTAAGAGCCGTAAAGGTTTTAGACCGTTCCTTAAAAATCATGCCGATCGAAACCGTTCTTGACTTTGGTGAAGTGACGGGTAATGATCCCATTACATCATTGGATTTCAATCGCGTAAGAAGCAATTCCTATAGCCCGAGAGTTAGTGGTAGTCTTCACGAATACGTGCAGCTATATGCCTTACTTGGCGAGGATTCAAAAGCCACTCTACTAGGGAAAAAATTATTGAAAAGATATACCCGCATTTTTGAATTTTTTGAAAAAAGCGATGCCTCATTTGCAATAAAACAAGGGACCATGAATAGCAATAGAGATGACCTATTTGCGGCAGCTGATGCTTGCTTTAAAATTCAAAAGGCAAATCCGAATGGCGGGATATCAAAAGAGGTTACTGCCGCCATAGATTATTTATACGGCAAAGTACTCCCTAAGATTGAACGTGAACTTGCAACTGATGGGTTGTCAGAAAACATGGAAGCCTTGAATTCCGCCTTTCAGGGGCAATTCATTAGTATGGCAGCGGAATACAATTATTCTCCAACGAATAATTAAGGCAGATGTTTTTTCGAGTCCCGACCCTTGTGCAACTTGTTTTTAATAGACGGGTATGGAAAGGGGTCGACAAGAACACCGTATACCTTACTTTTGACGATGGACCAGACCCGGAAACGACACCTTGGGTTTTAAGCTTACTAAAGAAGGAAAGCGTAAAAGCTACTTTTTTCTGTATCGGAAAAAACATTGAAGAAAATCCAATGATTTTCAAACAAATAATTGCCCAAGGACACGCTATTGGAAACCATACCTACAGACATGAGAAAGGTAGCAACACAAAAACTGAAGACTACCTCAAATCAATCAAGAAGACAGACAGACTTTATCCCGCAGGTTTATTTAGACCACCATACGGTAGGGTGAATTTAAAACAGGTAGATGCCATCCTTTCTTTAGGAAAAAAAGTAATCATGTGGACGTGGAATTCACAAGACTACAAAAAAGAAATCGCCCCTGATACAATTGTAAAAAATGCACAAAAAATAAAAGGGCGAGACATTCTGCTTTTTCACAATAGCGCAAAGAGTAAACTGAATATGCAAGAAAGTCTTCCAGGGGTAATTGAAATAGTAAAGCAAAAAGAGCTTAATTTTAGTATCCTATGACGGATAACAAAACAATATAACACATGAACCGATCCAATATCTTAATTTACTTATTGGCCTTTTATGTCTTTCTGCAATTTTTATGGTGGGGCTATCAAATCATAGATCTCGGAGCCTTAGTAGATAATTCCAACGAAGAAAATTCTCGTCGTGTCCTAATGATTATTGGAGAAGGCGGTGTTTTTATTTTGATTCTCATGGCTGGGTTTTGGAAAATTCAACGAGGAATTGCAAAGGAAATACGTCTTTCTCAGCGACAAAACAATTTCATGCTTTCCGTTACTCATGAATTAAAAACCCCTTTAACCTCAATACAGCTCGCTTTACAAACACTACAAAAAAGAAAACTCAGCGAGAGTAACCAAGAAGTTTTAGTTGCAAAAGCAATTTCAGAAAACCAAAGACTCTCCGTTCTTATTGACAACATCTTAAATGCCTCTCGAATAGAAAACAATGGGTTTATTCCCAATCTTGATGATTTCTCAATAGAAAACTTCCTGGAAAAGAAGAAAGAAGAAATAAACCGCTCGTTTGACAGGCCTGTTATCTCTTTAAGCTGCAATGTTTCAAACATAAAGGCCGACTCTTTTATGATTGAAACAATTTTCAATAACCTCTTAGAAAACGCACTCAAATATTCAGGATCAGAACCCAGGATAGCCATCTCAGTGAACAAGCATGAGAAAAGCATCAAGGCAATTGTAACAGACCATGGTCCGGGAATTTCTTCAGAAGAAAGAGAGCATATTTTCACGAAGTTCTATCGTATTGGAAATGAAGATACCCGTGCTCAAAAAGGCAGTGGGTTGGGTTTATTTATCACAAAAGAGTTTGTACACCTTCATCGCGGGAAAATATCTTGTGAAAACAACATGCCAAAAGGAACAAAATTTATTATAGAATTACCAAATGAAAAATAAAATTGGCCTGCTGATCCTTGACGGATGGGGTATTGGGGAAAAGGATGATTCCGATGCGATTTCAAAAGCCCAAACTCCATTTTTTGATTCGCTCCTTGAAAAATATTCGAATGCGCAGCTCACTACCTATGGCGAAGCCGTTGGTCTTCCGGAAGGACAGATGGGCAATTCCGAGGTGGGGCATCTCAATATTGGTGCTGGAAGGATTGTTTATCAAGAATTGAGTAGAATCAATAATAGTATCGAATCTAAAGCCTTTTTTAAGAATCCTGTATTGCTCGAGGCCTTTGAATTGGCAAGAACACAGAATAAAAAGATGCACTTTATCGGACTGGTTTCCAATGGAGGTGTTCATAGCCATCAACTACACTTGGAAGCACTATGCACTATGGCTAAAGAACAAAAAATAGCAGAGGCTTATATTCATGTATTTACCGATGGGCGCGATTGTGATCCTAAAAGTGGTCTTGGTTTTGTCCGATCACTTGAAAATTTCATCAGCACAACTCCAGTAAAAATAGCAAGTGTAATCGGCCGCTACTTTGCTATGGATCGCGATAACAGATGGGAAAGAATCAAGAAAACCTATCAGCTAATGACAAAAGGAAAAGGAGCAACCTTTCATTCCGCCTCAGAAGCTATCAATACTTCATACAAAAATGGAATTACCGATGAATTTGTAGAACCTGCTATCATTAATGACGCGGGCATTATAGAAAACGGAGATGTAGTGATATGCTTTAACTTTCGTTCCGATCGACCAAGAGAAATAACAACAGCATTAACACAGAAAGATTTTCCTGAATTCGACATGAAAAAATTAGAGCTGCATTATTACTGTATGACACGATATGACGAATCTTTTCAGCAGGTTAAAATTATTTTTGAAAAGGAAAACTTAACAAATACACTTGGTGAGGTGATTTCTAAAAATGGGCTTTCTCAGGTGCGAATTGCTGAAACTGAAAAATACCCTCATGTAACCTTCTTTTTTAATGGAGGCCGAGAGGCACCATTTGAAAAGGAACACAGAATCCTTGTCAATTCTCCCAAGGTTGCCACGTATGATCTGTTGCCAGAAATGAGTGCCCAAGAAGTAAAAGATGAGATCATTAGTTATATGAATTCTAAGGCACCTGATTTTATTTGTTTGAATTTTGCAAATCCAGACATGGTCGGTCATACTGGCGATTTCCCGGCAATCATTAAGGCCGTTGAAACTGTTGACTTTTGTATAGAAGAAATCATATCAAATGGAGAAAAAATGGGTTATGAATTTATTGTGATCGCAGATCATGGCAACGCGGACATGGCTATAAACCCTGACCTTACACCAAATACAGCCCACACAACCAATCCGGTACCCGTTGTCTTTATTTCTAAGAAAAACGTAAAAATAAAAGGAGGAAAATTGGCAGATATCGCCCCAACTATTTTAAATCGCTTGGGTATCGCATGTCCAAATGAAATGAATGGCGAGAGCCTCATTATTTAAGAATGAAATAATTCAAATATTTCGCCCCTGATTCTTGACTGTTCCTCAATATTTTATATCTTAGAAACTCATGTACCACACGCACACAGAGGACATACCAAAAGAGGGCTTTGCAGGTTTCAAGCAGAACTGGAGAAACGACCTTATTGCGTCGCTGAGCGTCGCCTTAGTTGCTCTGCCTTTATCTATGGCTATTGCTATTGCTTCAGGCGTACAGCCCTTGTCAGGGTTGCTTTCGTGTGTTATAGGAGGGTTTGTAACTACCTTTTTCAGAAGTGGTAAGCTTACCATTAATGGCCCTGCTGCCGGATTGATTACCGTTATATTTGGAGCTATTGTTTCTTTAGATGACGGGAGTGGTCGCGCCATAAATTATGTTTTAGCTGCGATTGTCGTTTCTGGAATCTTGCAGGTTGTTCTTGGTTTTTTAAAACTAGGACGCATTGCAGAAATATTTCCGTCTTCGGTTATCCATGGTATTCTCGCGGCTATTGGTGTGATTATATTCGCCAAACAAATGCATGTCGCCATAGGTACAAACTCAACAGCTGACAATGCTGTGGGTATTTTAAGAGATTTAGTTGATCAACTACCCAATGCCAATCCATATATCTCATTAATTTCAATTATAGGTATCTTTCTACTCTTCTTTCATGCAAGAATAAGCTATAAAGTCTTTCATATTATTCCTGCACCTGTTTGGGTTTTAGCAATCTCAGTTCCAATTGTCATACTCTATAACTACCTAGACGGTCAGCATATTGAGTTTTTGGGTATGGCCTTCGAAAAACCTACTAATTATCTCATCTCTATTCCCTCTGACTTGACTGAGGTTTTCTTATTTCCTGATTTCTCAAGGATTGACAGTGGCGTTTTCTGGTTAGTTGTACTTTCGCTCACTATCATTTCATCTATTATCAGCTTGGCTGGAGCTAAAGCCATTGACAAATTAGACCCCTATAAAAGGAAAACAAATTTGAACAAAGACCTTATGGGCTTGGGGGCAAGTACGATTGTCTCTGGAATGCTTGGAGGGCTTCCAATCTTAAATGTTATTGTAAGAAGTACGGTGAATGTTCAAAACAAAGCAAAAACGAAATCTTCTAACTTTTTCCATGGTTTCTTGGTCCTGTTGTTTATTGTGCTGCTTCAGCCTGTAATGAATATGGTTCCGCTAGCTGCCTTAGCAGCTGTGCTCGTTTTTGCTGGAATAAAACTGGCTTCCCCGAGGGTATTTAAAGAAGTCTATAAAGAGGGTGTTGAGCAGCTGGTTTTTATGATTTCAACCTTATTGTTCACCGTTTATAACAACCTTTTATTTGGATTAATTGCCGGGATCATTATAACATTAATCACCCACATTCTGATCGCTCGAATTTCGGTTCCGCAATTTTTCCTGTACGTCTTTTCTCCTGGAAATATAGAATTCAAAAAAAATAGCGGCGTATTAGAACTTAGGATTCGTGGGGTTGCAAACTTTATGACCTTGTTAAAGATTCTGAAGAAGTTAGAAGAAGTCCCTGCAGCTGCGGAATTAAAAATAAATTTCTCTGGGGCTAAAATCATTGACTTAACAGTGCAAGAAGCAATTGATGACTTCAAGAGAAGCCATGAATTAACTGGAGGTACCGTTGAGCTGATCGGCTTACATAAGCACATCTCTTCCACAAACCATAAGTTCGCTTTGAAAAGCAGTATTGCCCCAATTGCTCAGCGGGTATCTCCCCGACAGAAAAAACTAAAGGAGCTTGCAATTGAAAACAAATGGGAGTTTCAGCTTGGTCAGGACAGCAGCTTCAAAAGACTTGAGCGTTTTCATTTTTTCGATTCGAGACCCATTGAATACAAGGAAAATATAATCAGAGGCTCCTACCTTGATGATGAAATATCTTGGGAGCTCACAGATGTTACCTTCTCGGAAGGAGCCATGCTTGCACGTGAGGTTTATCATTGTACCGTTCAAGTTTCAAACCTAGCTTCAGAAGCGCCATCATTTATCCTTCGAAGAGAAGAATTTGTGGACCGTTTTATTGACAGAGTCAGGGTTTTTGGATCAATGGGGGATCTTAATTTTGCGGATAATCCAGGTTTTTCCAAGCTCTATTTTCTAAAAGGCTCAAATGAATCTGAAATACGTTCCTATTTCACTCCTGAAATCTTAGATTTCTTCGTTCAACATCCAATTTATCACATTGAATGCAATGGAGATGAGATTTTGATTGTAGGACCGGTAGGTGTAACAGCTATTCCTGAAATTGAGAAACAAATTTCAACCATTCAAAAATTGCTCACCTTATTAAAGTAAAGCAGCAGGTAATCCCTAAATGAATTGAATTTATTGAAGTACATTTAACTTCCCATGAAACGAATTCTAACTTCTATAGTATTATTATCCCTATTGTTCTCATGTGTTCCCATTCAAAGCCTGATTCTAGGAAGGCCAGGAAAGAAAGACGCCTCTCGTTTTAAATCTAAAATCATCTCAGCAAACACAGAGTGTTTCCAATTTAAAGCATCGCAAAAGCCATTGAAGCTCATGGTTAATAATTGGACCAGTGATTTACCTGAATTTGAAAATATAGATAGCGTATGCATGCAGCATCGAGTAAGAGAACTTTTGGTCATTCAAAATGACAGCCTAGTTTACCATTTTCGGAAGAACGGATTTACTGAACAGTCCCTGCACCCCTCTTACTCTATTTCAAAATCCGTAGTCTCTTGTCTTATAGGAATTGCTATAGATGATGGATACTTCCGAGATGAAAAGGCCTTAGTCTCACAGTATTTGCCGGAGCTAAAAAAAACCCCAAGCGCTGACTCCTTAAAGCTTTTTCATTTATTAAACCATACCTCAGGAATTGAAGGCTCCTTACAAATGGATGCCCGTCTATATTATGGCCGTAATCTATTGAAAGTAATCCCGAGCATTCGATTTAAAGACCGCCCCGGAACGAAGCAATCCTACTTAAATATAAATACCCAATTATTGGCTATTATATTGGCAAGAGCAACAGGGAAAAGCTTTTCAAAATACGCAGAAGAAAAGCTATGGAAGCCAATTCAAATGTGTAATGATGCTAAATGGTCCACGGATCGACTTGGTGAAGAAAAGGCATTTTGCTGTATTTCTGCAAGTAGCCTCGATTATGCGAAATTCGGGCGGCTTTATTTAAATAAAGGATCATGGGGGGACCAGCGTATTTTTAGTGAGTCATGGTACGAAAAATCTATTTGCAGAGATACTCTAAATGGGAGCAGTTTCAATTATAATTATTCATGGCACATTGGTTTGGAAGCCTATGGAGACTTTATGGCTATCGGATTATATAAGCAGCACATTTATATTCACCCGAATAAGAACTTAATCATTGTTAGCCTAAACGATAGAGAAAAAAAACTTTCTGCTGAGCGGGTAAATTGGTGGTCTGTCTTTAGGCAAATATCTGACCAGCTTTAGAAAAAAAAATACCCAAGAAAATGACTCGATTATTTAATGATGACCCCCTGAAGGCCAAGTGAAGGAACAAGGCTCATGTTCGCCTCCGAAACAGATTCTGCAGGAAAGACAAAGCGTTTATCATACATTACGTCATTCACCCAAAAGCTAACCCAATATTCATTAGACAACCCAAAAACTTCAGGCATAATAGACTCAATTTTTGCTGCCTCATTGGGCAACAAAAGCTCTATACAATGCCTTAAGGTAGAAGTTCTTATTTTTTCTCCAGTCTTCGTGTTTTGACCATATCCCGTACTCGCAATAATAATCCCCTCCATGATATCATCTCTTTGACTAATCAGGTAGGCATAATAACACAATGCGCCCTCAATTTCAGTTTGTACAATCGCAACGGAAACATTTTCAACTTTTGGACCTTTGAGATTTTCTTTCATTAACGTCTGCTTTTTGATGCGATTCGGTCTGCAATATTTAAGTACTCAAATAAATCTACGGTATGACCCAATCGCTCATTATTAAGCGCTCTAAATGAAGCGTTTTTAAACTCTTTTTCAGGGATCTTGTAATGTTCCCCCCTCTTTTCTCCAAGACGGACAATAATCCGATTTAAATGAGGTATCACGATAATATATTGGCCTTTTAAACCTCTAAAATAATGAATGGGTTTGCCTTGATTCTTATATACCCAAATATGCCAACCATACCTCATGTTCGTCACGCCATCATCTGTTGTCAATTCCGGTGTCTTAATCATTTCATTAAGATACCAGGCAGGAACGATTTGTTTGCCATTAAATTTTCCATCATGTAAAAGAAGCGTCCCAAGGCGAGAGAAGTCTCGAGCCGTTGCGTAGAGACAGCAAAATGCCTTCTCATCGCCACTTTCCTTATCTAAGCTCCAAAAAGCATCACTCCCTGCTCCGATTGGATCCCAGATCTTATGTTGCATATAATTGGTTAGCGTTACTCCCGTAGCTTTCTCCAAAATAAAACCTAATATTTGAGAATTACCGCTTTGATAATGGAAACGTTTTCCTGGTGCTTCAACAATCCTCAAGCGCGTCACCAAACCATAAAGATCAGAAGTGTAATATCCCTCAGCAGCCTCTGAAAGAGGGTTTTTACCGCTTTCTTCCCAATCAAAACCTGCTGACATTAACAACAAATGTCGAATCGTCAAAGCTTCTCGACCATTGGTTTTAAATTCTGGAATATAGTTACAAACCAGATCATCCACACTCTTGATCTTCCCCTCTTCGATTGCAATACCGATTAGAAGGCTGATCACCGTCTTCGATGCTGAAAAGGAATTTGAAACCTCATCAATCGTGTGGTCTCCCCAATATTGTTCGTGAATCAGTGTGTCATTTTCGAAAACCAATAAGGCTCTAGTCTCGATACTCTCTAGGTAATCATTCTCGGCTCCGCTAAGTTTAGATTTTTGAGATTCAGATGAGATGATTTCACTAGGTACGGTTGATTTCGGTATTGGATTAACTGAAAAAACGTCTAGGTCATAAATGCCTGGGCCGGTTTCACCAATAAGATATGTTTTCGCAATGCCAGAATATAAATAATACCTCCCAGACAGAACGATGAAAAGATTGACCATTAAAATAATGGTCACAAGAATGTAGGCTGTGTACTTAAAAAATTTCTTTACCATATAACTAACATTTACAGTACCTGAAATCCAAATAAATCTTTTAACTCCTGAAGCAGTATAGATTGAACTTCTTGTATGTCTTGTGGTGAACCAAGTTCCTTTTGCATTGAAGTTACGGCTTTATCCTCTATTCCACAAGGAACAATATTCCGGAAATAATCAAGATTTGTATTCACGTTAAAACCAATACCATGCATAGTAACCCAACGAGATGCTTTTACACCTAACGCACAAATTTTACGTTCATGCTTAGTTCCGCCATCGATCCAAACACCTGTCAACCCATCAATTCGTTCTCCTTTAATTCCATAAACGGCAATGGTTCTTATTACGGCCTCCTCCAGAAGCCTCATGTATTTATGAATGTCTGTAAAGAATTGTTCCAAATCTAAAATGGGGTATACTACGAGCTGACCTGGCCCATGATAGGTGATGTCTCCTCCTCTATTTATTTTGTAGAAGACCGCATCTTTATCCTTCAGCCCATCTTCATCTAATAATAAGTGGTTTTTATCACCGCTTTTACCAAGCGTATAAACATGAGAGTGCTGACAAAACAACATATGATTCCGAGGCAGTGGCAATAAAGCACCTTTCCGTGTGGCAATTTTGTTATCAATGGAATCTTTGAATAACTTTTCCTGGAAATCCCAAGCTTCTTGATAGTCAATTAACCCTATATCTTGAATAGAAACTCTCGGCATCATGCTCTAAAACTTCGCCAATTCTCCTTTCAGATAATCAATAATCTCTATATCTATAATATCGGCACCATTCATTTCACATAAATAATAAGATGCCCAATCCACAACGTTAATTAAGTAAAGAGAACGTTCAATAAAGGAGTCTCCTTTTGCAGAAACATTTAAAACCTTCCCACATTTCTTTGCTATCGCCGTCTTGGAGATTTCAAATCGTCGATAATTTCTAGGATGTAAATCTCCTGTGTTAAAAAAGATAGGAGCGAACCGATCATCGCCACCTGTCCATCCAACAAGCTCATTGTGATTCATCTCAGGTATGACGTGATGCCACCCTAGATATTTTGAATTCTCATTGAATTGCTGTCTTGCGCGTACGATGACGCCCTCGTACTTTGTCTCAGCATAGTAGACACCTACCTTTCCAAATAAGTGTGATGCCATTTCTTTCGCTAAGACATGAATTTCCTCCTGATTGGCTTCTATAAGGGCTCCGCCTTTAAGCATGTGTTGTTTATGGTCATGGGAGACAAAACCCAATGTTGCAAAAATATGCAAGAGCTGAATAACAGAGTAAGCTAAAGCGCTTCTTGGTGGGTTCCCACCAGGAACGACAATACAATCGTAGCCATTGTCTTTACAAAATTGTTCTAATTTACCGCCGCTACAAATTCCAATAATGTGACAAGCTCTAGACTGCGCTTCTTCAATGGCAATCGTAGTTTCTTCTGTATTACCAGAATAACTTGATCCGATAACCAAAGTGTGCTTGTCTACATACGCAGGCAGGGTATAATCATTTACGAGTGAAACGGGCACTTTCATTTCATCTTGTAGCCAATTTGCAACCATTTTAGCGCCGATTCCTGAGCCACCTAGACCGCACATTACAATATTGTGTATGGCGCTTACAGGCTTCTTTAAAGAGGTAGACTCAGCTATATTAATGGCTTCCTTTATGTTGTCAGGGAATGCTTCTATTAATTCTTTCATTTTTATTTATTTTATAATGGAATGTTTCCATGTTTCTTTTGAGGCAATGTCTCGTTCTTATTTTCGAGCATTTTAAAACCTAATATGACTTTTGTTCTCGTTTCATTTGGGAAAATGACCTCATCAATAATTCCTCTTTCTGCCGCGCGATATGGGTTTGCAAATAACTCAGCGTATTCCGCTTCTTTCTCAAGCAATTTCTTTTGAGGGTCTGGGCTGTTCGCAATTTCCTTTTTGAAAATAATTTCTGCAGCTCCTTTGGCTCCCATAACAGCAATTTCCGCTGTAGGCCAAGCGAAATTAAGGTCAGAACCAATACTTTTGGAGTTCATCACATCAAAAGCTCCACCATATGCTTTTCGGGTAATCACAGTAATTCGAGGCACTGTGGCTTCAGAGAAAGCATAAAGCAATTTTGCACCATGCGTAATAATCCCCCTCCACTCTTGATCAGTTCCAGGAAGAAAACCAGGCACGTCTTCAAAAACGAGTAAAGGAATATTGAAAGCATCACAAAACCGAACAAATCTGGCTCCTTTTCGAGAAGAATCAATATCTAAAACACCCGCCATAGAGGATGGCTGATTTGCAACTACGCCAATTGTTTTACCTTCAACTCTAGCAAAACCAATGACAATGTTTTGGGCAAAGTCTTTATGTACCTCTCTAAATGAATCATCATCGATCACACAATCAACGATTTTTCTTATATCATAGGGAATCGTGGAGTTCTCGGGAAGAACTGCTTCGATCGCTTGTTCCTTTTTTGAATCATACAGATAAGACTCTGGATGCGGGGCTTGCTCTTGGGCATTTTGAGGCATAAAGCTCATAATATCCCGAACACTTTTTAAGCTTTCGACATCATTTGATGAAGTAAAGTGATTGACACCTGACTTTTCTGCATGTGTTTTAGCACCTCCAAGATCCTCTGAAGTGACCTCCTCATGGGTAACAGTTTTTACAACATTAGGCCCAGTGACAAACATATAAGAGGTGTCCTCAACCATAAAAATAAAATCAGTTAAAGCAGGTGAATATACTGCACCTCCAGCACAAGGCCCCATAATGACAGAAAGCTGGGGAATCACTCCTGATGCCCTTGTATTTCTATAAAAGATATCTGCATAACCCGCAAGTGATACGACACCTTCTTGAATTCTAGCTCCTCCTGAATCATTGAGTCCTATAATAGGCGCGCCATTCTTCAAGGCCATATCCATTACACGACAGATTTTAGCCGCATGGGTCTCTGAAAGAGAACCTCCTAAAACAGTGAAATCTTGCGAAAACACATAGACCAATCTACCGTGAATCGTTCCGTAACCAGCAACAACACCGTCTCCAGGTATTTTTTGCTTATCTAGGCCAAATGCCGTAGCTCGGTGCTCAACGAGCCCTCCAATCTCTTGAAAACTCGCTTCGTCTAAAAGCACCGTAAGGCGCTCTCTTGCACTAAGTTTTCCTTGGCTGTGTTGGCGTTCAATACGTTCTTTACCGCCTCCCTCTAAGGACTTTTTTCTTTTATCGTGTAACTCTTGGTTCTTATCCATATCTCGTATCAAGTAAACAAAAATAAGAGAAAATTCAATGTATGCCACCCTGAACTAGATGCCATTATGAGATATTTCTATAGATCCAAAAGGGCTGAATGCTTAATGCGGCAATGAAAATCAAAACTAAAGCGGTTTCAGGAAAAGGGATGAGCAACGTCAACCCCATAAAAACACACCATAAAAGCACCCTAAAAAACTGAACTTTCTGGCCACTTCTCATGATCTCAAAACGAACATTCTGAGGCATCTTCATTTTTTGTTCATTGCGTATTCTCATGAACTCGTTAAGAATCAGTAAGGGTAATAATACAACACCCTGGGCAACACCGATCTCTTTGTAAGTTAAAAAAGACCAAAATTCAGAAACAAAATCAATAGACGGGATTGAAAGAATCACCAGGATATGCAGAGCAAATATTTCAAAGACGGTAAGCAAAACTCCTTTTAGCACAAAACGATTTTCGATTTCCATCGATGGAAGAAGTTTGACTCTTTTATTTAAAAAAATCGAACGGAAAGAAATATCAAAAAGAAAAAACAAAGCGATAAAATAAAACCCCCAATCCCAAAATAGAAAACCAGCTAACGGGAGAGCAACATCACCAAATAATGCACTCGTGATTTCTATCTTCTTCACAATTTATTTTTGAGTCCATCGGCATATTCTCTCGCCAAACCCTGGATTTCAGAAAAATCGCTTAAAGGCATATAAGGGCCTCTATTATCGGGTTCGATTGCTAGTGCTCTTGCATAACTCCTTATGGCGTTATAGTAATCCTTTTGTTCTTCATAAATGACCCCCATATTCACGTACGCATCTATATGGTTTTCATCTATTTCAATCGTTGTCCTATACATGTTTAAAGCACTGTCAATTTCGCCGAATTTCTTTTGATAAATTTGTCCCATCTGACAAAAAGCTTCACAAAAAAGAGAGTCTTGTTCTTGCATCTCTAAATAAATAGCCATGGCTTTTCTTTCTTCGTCGAAAAGACCATACGCATAAGCCAATGCATATTTATAATCCATATTTTCCGGGGCTAATTGCACGGCTGAATAATAATAATCAAGACAAATTTCATTATTTGACTGCTGGAATAAAATGCCGAGCTCAAGGTAGATCTCTGGCCTATCTGGATAATATTGACTTACACGTGAATAAGCTTGAATAGCCGAATCTAAATAGATTTTAGAAAGCTTCTCAGACTCCTTATCACCCTTCAATGCTCCGCATAGAACCTTGTACATACTTCCCTTTAGGACATGCGCATCAAAAAATTTTGGATCCACGATCAATGTTTTTTCAATCCATTCTCTTGCCAATTCAAAATCCTGCTGTAAAGCATAAGTATTGGCTAATCCTACCATTGCCTTTGTATTGTTGGCGTCTTTCGATACCACGAATTGAAAATGCCTTTGAGACTCTCTAATATCGGCAACACTACGCTGGCCTTGATTGATCATTGCAAGAGCATAAACAAGTCGAGAATCCAAAAAATTACTATCTAAACGAAAGGCTTTTGCCGCATCAGAAAAAGCGCGAGGGTAATCGTAGTGCTCTAAAGCTAAATTTGCACGATTGACTAAAAGGGAGACATCATTCGGGTTTTTAATCAGTTTTGTGTCTATAGCTGCTTTCAAATCACCATAAGATGCGGATGGAGCATCGATGAGCACATCAGAACTTGTTGACTCATTATAATCGTCAGTGGAGCAAGCGATAAACAATCCTAAAAAGGATATTAAATACAAACCTATTTTCATAAGGTAAAGTTAAGTTATTTTGTTTTGCTTTAAGCATTTTGTACCTTTGACCAAGTAATTTTATTCAATGGACCATGCGCCTAAAAATTCTTCTATTTTTTGTTTTAACCCTAACGTTCATGTCAAATGGATGGTCTCAGGGCTGTTCACAATGTAAACTTTTAGCTGAGCAAGGGAGTGGACTCGAAGAAGCTTCTTTTGGAAGTAATATCAATAGCGGAATTCTTTTCTTAATGATTATTCCATACTTGATATTGATGTTTTTGTTTCGTGTTCAGATCAAAAATTTAGTATCGAAATTATTCGCAAAAAAAGGCTAGTCCCAAGTTATTGATATTTTACCCATTGAGGCACCGCTTTCCAAGTAATCATGTGCGAGAGCTATGTCTTTCACAGCGTAAACTTTACCCACACAAACCTTAATTTGTTCTTTGCTGTAGAGCTCCATAAGTGCTGCTAAACACTCTTGCATAACCTTTGGTCTATGATCTGCGATTTTTAACATGTTTACACCCAAAATACTTCTTGAGCTCATCATAAGAACCGCCGGAATGACGATGCCCATTTTTCTTAAAAAATTTAAAGAGGAGAAAAAGCCATAACGACCTCCCGACAATTCAGATCCACCAAACAAGAACAGCTTGCCTCCTGAATTCATTAGCTTCATATCCTTAGAAAATGTAGAGCCTCCAAAGGGGTTATAGCTTACATCAATTTTGGGTTGTTTTTTTAGGACTTCTACATAATCCTTTTCTTTATAATTTATGGTAAAGTCCGCACCTAGCTCCTTGGATCGAGCCTCCTTTTGAGAAGACCCTACCTTAGCAATGACCGTTGCGCCTCTTCTCTTCGCCAGCTGAATTAGAAAGGACCCCACACCACCCGCAGCAGCATGAACCAAAACCCTTTCTCCTTTTTGAATTGGTGCAAGAACATCTGTCATATAATAAGCGGTAACCCCTTGGGTACTTAATGCGAGGACTTCCGAAGAGGGCATATCTCCTATAGCCACAGTAGCGAGCTCCGTGGTAATTGCATGTCTTCCATAACCTCCAAAACGGCAAAATGCAAGTACTCTTTTACCCATGAGCTCAGAAGAGCCATTAGGGCCAACGCCTATGACTTCCCCTACGACTTCGTATCCAATTACACAAGGCATCGGAGGAGCATCACGATACATCCCATTACGCGCCATTACGTCCGCATAATTCAAGCCAAAAGCTTCACTTTTAATTAAGACCTCACCAGAATTTAGATCGGGTAGAACAATATGTCGTTTTTCAAAAGCATCACTAGATGGCCCTTTTTTTACTAAGAAAATTGCTTCTGATTTCACGATAATTAAAATCTAAAGGAAACACCACCCATTACCTGAATAGGTTGGACAGGATAATTGTACCAATTATTATATCGCTGAGATGCAAGGTTATTTAGCTCTAAGAAAGCCGTAACTCTTTTATTATAACGGTAGGAAACACCAAGGTTGAAATCAACAATGCTACCCAAAGCAACATAATACTGGTCATTCTCCTCGAGGACATCTTCCCCTGATTCATAAACTAAAGCCTTACGCCCAGTTTCAATATGCCCATCAATATTTAATAAGAACTTATCAAATAAATTATAAGAAGCCCTTAGCTGAAACTCTAAGGTTGGAAGATTCCAAGCAAATGACTCATTTTTTGTCTCATAGGAATTATAGCGCGCCAGTCCATCAATTTTGAGCTTTTCATCAAGTTGGTAAAACATAGAAGCTTCAATTCTCGTATGGTTCAAGGTGTCATAAATCAAAGCAAACTTATTTCTAAATTCCCCAAGTGTATCCGTAACAAAAAGTGCCTTATTGGTGATCTTTTTAAAACTTACATTCACATTAAAGCCCATGTTTTTACTTAAGGTTCCTTTAATTCCTCCATAAATATCGTAGGGATTATTTTCATTAGCCAGAACCACTGAGGGCGCAAGAAATTGGTTGACCTGAGTCAAAGAAGAAAAAGAGGTTTGCTCAAGCCCACCTCGAATACCTGCAAATGGAATGAAAATATCATTAAATAGCGAATATTTCACCTCGGCTTGCGGGTAGACATAAAACTTGGTTTCCTCACCTATATCTACAGACATTGAAAAGCCCAGATCCAATTTGAATCGGTTATTCATCAGTTGTGTTAAAACACCCGGCTTTAAATCAATAATTGTATTGGTCATTGCTCGACCAGAATCTAAGGATGAGCTGACAATTGAATCTTCAGTTCCAAAACTATAATCATTAAACCTTAATCCTAAATTCGCATAAAACTCCTCGGATTTATAATTATACCAACCCTTAATATTGAACTTTGCGTTATGCTCCGCAGACCTCCATTCAGCTAAGGAATCTTCTAAAGGTGATGCCGTCTGCAGGTAATGGTAATCTAGATCAGCGGCATAATTCATCACCGCACTATCTCCAAAGTCAGAGACATAACCCATTTTACCACCGAACTTTTGGAACCTTTGCCCAATGAGGGATTTATCAATCGTATCAGATGGAATTCCATAATAATTGAATCCATGGTTTTGATAATCTAATTGCCCGTTTATCATATAACGATTGTCAACAATTTTACCATGAAGTGAGACACCGGTTTTGTCAAAGTTTGCAGGAGCATATGCTACATTATCTCTGTCCTTTATAGATGCAAAAGAGCTTACGTGATCTGCTTTTAGTCTATATTGATAACCTTTCGAACGCGTTGAATTATAAACAAACTGACCTAGTGGCATTACTCCAGAACCGACACCTATTTTTGCATAAAAAGGATAGAGCTGGCGTAACTTTTCCGTCGTCTCTATTTCTGCGGCCTTTATTGGATTAAGACGAATGTCAGTAGGATAAAGGTAGACCAAAAGGGGGTAAGACGCTACAGCTGAAGGTTTCACCGTGTCAATCACTTGAGGTGAGACAGTGAGCCTGTGAGCTGGTTCTACTTGACGACTACCACGACCATCAATCGTAACATCCGGTGGCTGTGCATAACCCATATGGACGATGATAAAAAATGAAAAAAGCAATAAATACAGTTTACTATTCTTCATTTATTTCAATTTTAGTTTCTGGATTTTCCTCTTCTTTATTTTCTTCTGCTTCTTTTAAAAGAAGGATTTCTTGCCACAAAGCATTCGCTTCGTCAACCACACCATCATCTTGGATCGGATAATGCTCTTTTACGGATTTTAAATTTTGTTCAGCTTGTACATAGTCTGCTTCTTTTACAAAAATTCTCGATTTTAAAATCAAAGCTTTCGCTATCCAATAATCATAACTTGGTTTCATCTTTAGGAGCTCTTTTATTCCTTTTCTTGCTCCCTCTAGATCTTCCTCTATGAAATTAATATAGGCTAAGGAATACTTGGCCTCTGAGCCCATAAATGTTGTAGTATTTCCGACCAACCATCGCAACGGTGTAATTGCATCAGTATAAATCTTCAAGCGATAAGCAGAAATCCCCAAAGCATAATTAGCTTCCGCTTCCTGGGTGTTATCTAAAGCTGGTGACTCAAGAACCAACGCCGCATATTGCTTGCTCTTTAGATAGTCCTCGATAAAATAAGCAGACCGCATAATACCAAAACGTGAAATAAAGATGGTGCTCGGTGTCGTTGCTAAAAGTTCTAGCTTTTCATAATAGGAAACGGCTGTTGCATAATCCTTTTGGCTATAATAGTATCTAGAAACTTTACGCGCAGCAGCTTCACTATAAGAATTTGTGGTTCGCGCTAAAAATAGTTTGTAATTCTCGATCCCGTTTAACGTATCATTGACCGCCAAATAAGAAGTTCCTAGGTAATAATACGTTTCGGCAACATACTGACCAGACTCAGAGAAGCTATTGAGGTAAATTTTAAATTTATCAATAGCCTCCATGTAATTTGTATCAAGGTAGGCTTGAAGCGCAGGCGTGTAAAATAGATTCTCCTTTTCATCGTCCGTGTAATTGATACAGCTATAACGATCTACAACCTCAGCGGCCTTTTGAGGCTTTTGAAGGGCTGTATAAACATCAACCAATCCTTTGGCTGCAATCTCGCAAACGTCATTCTCGTTTTCGTGCTCTGCAAGTACCTTTAGATATGCGGTCTCTGCTTTTTCATATTGCCACTTTTTTAGATAACAATTTGCTTTACCAATCTTTGCCTGCGTAAGGAAAGGAGAATTCGGATAATCAATAAGCAAATTATCGTAATAGATTAAAGCATCATCATTGTTCCCTATAGAGGAATAGGTGTTTGCCAGCTCATAGGTAGCATTCATTGCATATTTAGAGTCAACGTAGGTCGTTAAAATTTCAATCAGTTTTGAGACTTTAAGCGCACCTTGCCCGCTATACCCATAAGTTTTGGCAACATAATAAAGGGCCTTGTCATTTAATTTTGTGTTATAAGCCAATGCCTTTTCATAGAACTCAATAGCTAACGCATTTTCTTTGTTGAGGTAAAAAATATCAGCAACTCTAAAACAGGCATCAACCTCTTTTCTCGGGTTGTTTGGATTGGATTGTAAGTAAATTCTAAAATTCTCAGAAGCTCTAGTTTCTGCATCAATTTCTTTATAGGCGTATGCAATGTTGTAAAAAGCATCGATTTTTTCTGGGATCGAATTTGAAGCAGGAGAAGCAATAAACATCTTGTAATTTGCAATAGCTTCCTGCATTTTGTTTTGTCTGAAATAGGCATCTGCAATCCAGTATCTAGAAAGAGCCGAGAGCTGTGGGTCAATTGGGTGGTCATTTACAGCTGCAAATGCACGAATAGATGAGTTGTATAGACGCTTCTGAAATAACTCAACACCATGATTGTAGGACAAAGTTTGATAGACGCGCTTTAATCGTGTATCTAAATTTGGAAGCTTTTTAAGAGATTCAATCGCCTTTTTATAATTACTTGTCGAGCTATAGGCGTTGATTAAGTATTGATAGACATCTCCTTTTCTTGAAGAGTTTGGATACTTTTCAAGATAGTTCTCGAAAGCTCGAACCGACTCATCGTAAGGATTGATGTCTACGGCGAAAGAAATCACAGCAAAATTATACAATGCATCTTCTTGTATTTTTGGAATAGATGTCATTTCAGATGCATATTCAAAGGCACTTCTTGCAGGTAAAAGCTGTTCGGTTAGTTGGTAACACTCCGCTATTTTATACATTGAGATTTGCCCTAAACTATCATCTATACGGGCAACTTGATCAAGATACTGAATGGCCTTACCGTAGGACTTTGTTTGAAAAAAGGCATACCCAATCTGATAGGCATCCTCTCTGCGTAAACGAGATTTCTTCGCATACTTAATGAGGTAGCTTAACGCATCCTGATAGTTCCGCTTCTTATAATGTGCGTTTCCAATAATATGGTTGACGTCCTTTTCATGATTAACCAGCTTGCAAGACAGAACGGTTGGTGCATAGTCAATTACCGCATCAAAATCTCCCTGCTTGTGATAAATTTGAACAATGTAATAAGGAACAATCCCGCAATAAGAGGTGTTTTTTTCAAGCGCTATAAATTGTTCTAGGGCGAGCTGATAAGATCCCCTTTCAAAACATAAATGAGCAAAAAAGTATTTGCTTGGAGGGGCATACTGAGAGTGGCCTTTTAAATTTTCTCGAAAGGCATTAATTGCTACTTCCGAGTCTTCATTTTGAAGAGCTGCATACCCTAACTTAAAATGATATTCCTCCCGGTAAGTGGTGTCTAAATCACTGGCAGACAACTTATCGAGCCAAATTTGTGCATCATCATAGGTTTCATCTTGAAAGAAGGAGTTACCAATTTTAAAATTGATGAACTTGCGGTGAATGTTTTCAGGATAAAGCCGATTGTACTCCATAAGAAGATCAATGGCATCGCTATTATAAAGTTCAAGACCAGCCATTCCTTCATAATACAATGCCTTCTGAAACAAAGGGTCATTATAGTTATCACAATGGGTTATGAAATCTCTAAACTCCTTTTTAGCAGCACCATATTGCAAATTGGAATAAAACTCTTCTCCACGAAAATATCCTTCATAGAGACTTGAATACTTATCTGTTTCCTGGGAGAAAACAAGAAAAGGAAGGATGGCAAACGCCATCAAAATACTTATTGTTCTACATTGTCGCACTAAACAAATTTACATTCACAAACAAGCCATTTTAAGTAAGAATTCAAAAGTTTTAAACCTCATCATGTTAAGAGATATTCCAAAACAATTCATTTATGACGAAGATGATTCTGCACTTTTGTATAAACACATAAGTTTTATGTCTAAAGTAGTTACTCTCGAAAACACCGATATTTTCCAAAAAGGGAACAAAGTTCTCTCTAACGTCCAATTGAATATTGAAGAAAGTCAATTTGTTTACTTAATAGGAAAAACAGGAAGTGGGAAGAGTAGCATTTTAAAAACACTCTATGGCGAATTACCATTAACAAATGGGAAAGGCCAATTTGACACGTATGATCTGCGAAAATTAAAAAGACGAGATATTCCTTTGGTTCGAAGAAAAATCGGAATCGTTTTTCAAGATTTTCAATTATTAATGGATCGAACAGTAATTCAGAACCTTTATTTCGTTCTTAAAGCTACAGGATGGAGGAAAAAGCCCCTTATACATGAACGTGCGATCGCTTGTTTAAAAATGGTGGGACTCGAAGACATGAATGAAAAAATGCCTCATGAGCTATCCGGAGGAGAGCAACAAAGAGTGTCGATTGCCAGAGCCTTATTAAATGAGCCGAAGCTAATTTTAGCTGATGAACCTACGGGCAATCTAGATCCAGAAACTTCGGAAGAAATTATGCGCTTATTAATTGCAGTAGCAAAAGAGAAAAAAGCTTCAATCCTTATGGCTACCCACGACATGCATATTGTGAAATTATTTCCAAATAGAACGCTATTGGTCGAAAATGGAGAAGTCATTGACCAAAGAGTCTAGCGCTCCATCTCTCCGCAAATAGGAGTCGAAATAAGCTCTTTTACCTCGGCAACAGAGGTGCACGTGCCCAAGACGAACATCAGCTTTGTCAATGCCGCTTCCGCAGTCATATCAACGCCACTAATAACCCCTATTTTATTGAAAAAAGAACTCGTTTGGTAGGCTCCTTGCTTCACGCCACCTGTGCTGCATTGCGTTATGTTAAGAATGACACCGCCCGCCTCAACATATTGCTCCATCATCTTTTGCATTGCAATATTGGATGGGGCATTTCCAGAACCAAATGTCTCCAAAACAATTCCCTTGGTCTGCGCCAAATTGAATATCCCTTTATAAATTTCAATATCCATTCCTGGGAATATTTTAAGCAATGCGACTGAGGTCGATAAGTCAAATTGGTAAATGGGTTCTGGGTGTTGTGACCGCAATAAACTATTCCATTTGTATTTAATATTGACACCTGCAACTGCCAATTCAGGATAATTTGGAGATTTAAATGCCTCAAATTGATGTGAACTCACTTTCGAGCTTCTATTCCCTCTGTACAAGGAATACTCAAAATAAACGGCAACCTCCTGAACAATAGATTCACCGTTAGAATCTTTAGCAGCAGCGATTTCAATTGCAGTTATGAGATTCTCTTTCCCGTCTGTCCTTATGACCCCTATGGGTAATTGACTTCCCGTAAAAATGATTGGCTTTTGAAGACCTTGAATCATGAAACTCAATGCTGAGGCCGTAAAAGACATCGTATCCGTTCCGTGTAGAACGACATACCCATCGTAGGCGCTATAGGATTTTTTGATACACTCTGCCAGCTCCACCCAATGCTTTGGAGTAATCTCAGAAGAATCTATCGGTTTTTTAAAGCTCATCGTATCGATCTCTACGTTCAATCTATTGAGCTCAGGTATATGCTCATAAACAGAATTAAAGTCAAAACTATTCAATAGTCCTGATTCAGGGTCTTTGATCATTCCTATCGTACCACCCGTATAGATGACTAATACTTTCGTCATTTTTTTATGAATTTTGAGATTTTAAAAAGGGCTTCTGCATTGACTGATGTTGTCTGTTTAATCTTTTCTAATGAACACGCGTAGATGTCAGATAATTTTTCCGCTACATATCGCAGGTAGGCACTTTCATTACGTTTTCCACGAAAAGGAACAGGGGACAAATAAGGAGCATCCGTTTCGAGCAGAATTTCATTCAATGGGATTGCTTTTAGAATCAGAGGGAGGTCTGACTTTTTAAATGTCACCACACCGCCTATACCAAATTTGAAACCACCATAAGCTAATATACGCTCTGCATCTTCGCTTGTTCCTGAAAAACAATGAAATACTCCAGTCAATTCTGTGCTGTTCTCTTGGTCCAAAATTTCTAAAATTTCAGCCATTGAATCTCTAGCGTGAATCACAATAGGAAGTCCTAACTGTTTAGCCCAAACAATTTGTTTTTGAAAAGCAGTTTTCTGTTCTTCAAGATAACTTTGGTCCCAATAAAGATCAATCCCAATCTCACCGACTGCAATATAATGATGCTTCCCATGAAAGAGTTCAGATTCTATTCTAGAGAGTTCAGATTCAAAATCTTTATTGACACTACAGGGGTGTAAGCCCATCATGGGAATACAGTCTTTTTCACTCACAGACAGTTGATGTAATGCCTCAATAGAAGTAGAGTCAATATTTGGGAGTAGGATATGAGAAACCCCTTCAGCCCTTGCTCGTTCAAGAGTTGCGTTTCGATCTTCATCGAATTGCGAGCTGTACATATGTGAATGCGTATCAATCATTAGAATAAAGAAAGGCTTACTCCCATTTGTAGCGGATGAATTTCCATACTTTGATTATTTGAGAAGATTGAAAGAGGTTGGTAAGCACAAAATAAAGACCAATTTCTAAACCCACATCGGATATAGGTCGAAAAGTAAAACCAATTGTATTCCTCTTTTAATTTAACCTCGGAATATTCAACTTGCCCTTCAAATGTGCGGTAGGAACTTATATTCATAAAGGGTTGAATACCCAATCTCGCCCCTAAAATTATTTTTTTGTGTTTCCACCCTTTTGACCTGAACCGGAGCTCTAAAGGAATGTAAAATTGATGCACTGTAAAAAATGACGAGATAATGCTGTCCGTCGATACTGGGACCTGAGATTGAACAGATTCAAATGGCGTCACATAAAATAGCCTGGGAGTACGATGGTTTAAATAACCATAACCTAAACCAATACCTAACGTGATGTTTTCTGAACGCTCCAAGAGGATATCTTTATTGAGACTCGCGGCTACTCCAATTGAATTCCAGTTGTTATTGAAAGGGCCATTTTCCCCAATCCAATCGTTATAGGTTAAGTCAACGATAACACGATCATACTTTTTTCTATCGGTATCCTTAAATGGCCTCAAGCCACTGAAATACCAAAATAAACCAGGTCGCTCTTGTGTTTGTTTTTTTTCTCCTTGAGCGGTTGAAACAAAACAGATGAAAAGAAATATAATCACTAATCTCATTCTATGGAGCGGATTAATTTTTCCCAATTCCATGCATCTCTTACCGCATCTGTAATCGTTTTATTTGCTTGCCAAGCCAGAAGTTCCTTTGCATAATCAACATTTGCATATATCTCTATGACATCACCAGCTCTTTTTGGCCCAAATTCATAATTCAATTTAACCTGATTCACTTGCTCAAAGGCACGAACCATTTCCAAGACACTAGAGCCCTTTCCTGTACCAATATTGACGACCTCATGACATCCTTTTGATTCCTTCACCAAAAAATCTAAGGCCTTCACATGCGCCTCGGCAAGATCAACAACATGAATGTAGTCACGAACACATGTCCCATCAATTGTCGGGTAATCATTTCCAAAAATAGTTAATTGGTCATGCAGTCCTGCAGCAGTCTGCGTGATAAAAGGTAGTAAGTTGTTAGGCTTCCCTATAGGTAGCTCTCCAATTGCCGCTGATTCATGCGCACCAATAGGGTTAAAATAGCGCAAGCTCATCAACCGAAGGTCTGCATTCGAGTTAAAGACGTCATTTATAATTTGTTCTCCCAACCATTTTGTGTAACCATAGGGAGAAGTTGGAATGCTCCTTTCTGTTTTCTCAGTCACTTCTTTTTGACCAAAAGGCTCACCGTAGACGGTACATGACGAAGAAAAAACAAAAGTAATCTCAGGATGCATAGAAACGACCTTTAGCACTGCAACCAAGCCCTCTAAATTGTTTTGATAATAATTTAAAGGCTTTTCCACAGATTCTCCAACAGCCTTATAGGCGGCAAAGTGTATGATTCCACAAATTTCATTTTCCTTTATGAACTTGCTAAGCAGATTTGTGTCGCAAACGTCGCCTCTTAACAATTCAGGTTTTGATCCTATAATTTGAGAAATACCATCAAGTACCGACTCATCAGAGTTTCTAAAGTCATCCAATATGATTGGCTGATAGCCCGCGTTAAAAAGCTCCACAACAGTATGCGAACCAATATACCCAGCACCACCCGTAACTAAAACTTTTTTACGCATGTACCAAAGGTAGAGAAATTGAATTATTTTTAAGGTGTGAAAGATGAGGATTTTAATTTCCGGTCCCGCTTACCAGAGCGACCAAAAAAAAGTACGATCATTAGATTAATTTTCTACGCAGTCATTACGTTTTCTATCGTCTATTATTTATTCGCAACTTTATAACAGTATTAACCATTAGCTATGCACGCAATATTACTCTCGATTCTATTAAGTATTTTCAACACGAGCTCAGACCTGACCGTGAACATCCTTGGATTCCAAAATACCAAGGGACAAGTTTATATTGCGGTATTTGATTCGGAAAGTACATTTCCCACCTTTGGAAAACAGCTCGAAGCGATTATATTGGATCTAGATTCTGAGAAAATGAAATACACCTTTAAGGATCTAAGGCATAAGTCATATGCAGTAGCTGTATTTCATGATGTGAATAGAAATGGAGTTCTCGACAAGAATTTATTAGGAATACCAACGGAGCCTTATGGGTTTTCAAAAAATGCAAGAAACAGGTTTAGTGCACCGACCTTTTCACAAGCCGTATTTAAGCATCTAAACGATCAGAGCATCACAATAAAGGTTCAATAAAACTATTCGAATTCAATTAAGAGCTGGCCCTTTTCAACAATCTGATCCGTTTTCACAGCAATCCTTTTAACAATACCTTCCCCATCGGATTTCAAAATATTTTCCATCTTCATTGCCTCTAAGGAAAGAATAGGGTCCCCAACCTGAATCTGATCTCCTTGTTGAACCTGAATCTTTAAAATACGACCTGGCATTGGAGAATCAAGCTCTTTCAACTTTTTAACCTTTACCTTATCAAGACCCAACTTTGAAATAAGATCATCTAAAACAAATTTTTTCTGAATATCAAAAACGCGATGGTTTAACTTCACGCTAAGGCGACGGTTCTCAATATCTCGTTTCAAAATTTCACCATGAAACTTCTTTCCTTTATAAATTACTTCAAAGAAATTTCTGTCTTTCCAATGTACCTGCGAGGACATTTCTGACTGCATTTCAATACCATCGACTATAAAAACTGAGGACTCTGACATATTTACAAATATATGATTTTAAAGTTCTTTTTTGAACAAGCTAATTTTTAGATCATTTTCTGTTTCAATTGTTTCCAAATGCATCTCTTCCGTTAAAGTATTAAAGCTAATATCAGATGCTAAAACCTCATCTGAAATATATTTTTCATTGCTTTTTACCGCACTTTGTATCCCTTCATTCGTATCTAAAATCAATGAAATCCGATCGGTTACCTCAAGACCTTTTTCTTTTCTTAAGTTTTGAATTCTATTGACGAGCTCTCTTGCAATCCCCTCTGATTTCAAATCTTCTGAAATAGAAATATCTAGCGCAACAGTTAAGCCTTCTTCATTGGCAACAAGCCAACCTGGAATATCTTTTGTGTTGATTGTAAAATCTGCTAGATCTAAAGAAACCTGCTCCCCATTAACCTCCCCGGCCCAAGCACCTATCTTTTCAAGCCCGGCAATATCCTTAGCTGTCCAGCTTGAAATAAGGCTGGCTATAGCCTTCATATGCTTTCCATACTTCGGGCCAATTGTTTTAAAATTAGGCTTGATGCTTTTTACCAATATCTCATTGTCTTCGGCAATCATTTCAAGCTCTTTCACATTTACTTCTGACAGAATAAGGCTTCTGACATGGTTCAAGTTTTCTGCAGTCTGTTTGTTGAGTACAGGAACCATAATCTTTTGCAAGGGCTGTCTTACGCGTATTCTTTCTTTCTTACGTAAACCGAGAACCAAAGAACAAACGCGCTGCGCTAATTCCATTTGGGTCTCTAATGTCTTTTGTATAATCTCAGAATTGGCCACTGGGAAATCAGACAAATGAACCGAAGCAAGCTTAGATTTTTGTGAACCTTTGTTTAAATCTAGGTATAAACGATCCATAAAAAAGGGTGCAATGGGTGAAGCAATTATAGAAATTGTCTCTAGACAGGTATATAGCGTTTGATAAGCTGCAATTTTGTCTTGCGGGTCATCGTTTTTCCAAAACCGTCTCCTGCATAGTCGCACATACCAATTTGACAATTGTTCTGTTACAAATTCTTGTATCGCCCTACCCGCTTTAGTAGGCTCATAGCTCGAATAGCTTTCATCTACATTTTCAACCAAGGAATGAAGCTTGGATAAAACCCACCTATCAATTTCTGGTCTTTCTTTAAGAGGGATATCCTTTTGTGAATAATCAAAGTGATCAACGTTAGCATATAATGAAAAGAAAGAATAGGTGTTATAGAGTGTTCCAAAAAACTTTCGCTGTACCTCAACAATACCCTCAATGTCAAACTTTAAGTTATCCCATGGCTGTGCGTTTGTAATCATATACCAACGTGTAGCATCAGGGCCGTATTTACTTAATGTTTCAAAAGGATCCACTCCATTACCCAATCGCTTGGACATTTTTTGACCTTTTTTATCTAAAACCAAGCCATTAGAAAGGACATTTTTATAAGCTACCTTTCCAAAAACCATTGATGAAATCGCGTGAAGGGTATAAAACCAACCTCGAGTTTGGTCAACCCCTTCTGCAATAAAATCGGCAGGGTACGACGTGTTGTTGTCAATCTTTTCTTTGTTTTCAAAGGGATAATGCCATTGGGCATAAGGCATCGAACCAGAATCAAACCAAACATCCATTAGGTCTGCTTCACGTTTCATTGGCTTGCCTGAATCAGAAACCAAGACAATCGCATCCACAATGTGCTTGTGTAAATCAATCTTGTTGTAATTCTCTTTCGACATATCACCTTCAACGAAATGCTCAAGTGGATTTTCAGACATGACTCCTGCTTCATAAGCTCTTTGACATTCTGTTTTTAGATGTCCTACCGAGCTGATACAAATTTGTTCAAGACCATCCTCTGTTCTCCAAATAGGAATGGGTATACCCCAATATCTAGAACGCGAAAGGTTCCAATCATTGGCGTTTTCTAACCACTTCCCAAAACGACCGGATCCCGTTGATTTTGGTTTCCAATTGATCGTATTGTTGAGGGCGACCATAGTCTCCTTGTTCTCCGTAACTTTTATAAACCAGGAATCTAAAGGATAATATAAGATAGGCTTATCCGTTCTCCAGCAGTGCGGATAGCTATGCTCATACTTTTCAACTTTAAAGGCCTTGTTTTCTTCTTTTAGCTTCACGGCAATTAAGACATCGACTGATTTTTCAGGGACCTCATCCACCGGGTAATATTCGTTTTTGACATACATCCCAGAAAAATCTGAAACTTCTTTGCGAAAACGACCTTGGAGATCCACTAAAGGAACTAGATTATCCTGATCGTCTTTCACGAGCATTGGAGGAATACCTGCTTCCTTAGCTACCTTTGCATCATCTGCTCCAAAGGTTGGTGCGGTATGTACAATTCCTGTTCCGTCCTCAGTAGTCACAAAATCACCCGCAATGACTCTAAACGCAGCCTCTGCATTTTCAGCAGGCAAGCAATAGTCAAGCAATTGCTCATAGCGCAAACCAAGTAACTCTTTACCTGTACAAGATGCACCGACAAAATAAGGGGTCTTTTTATCTCCAGGCTGATAAGCATTCAATTCCTCGATGTCTTCAACAGCAAAAAAAGCTTTTGAAAACTGATAATTCACCAATTTTTTAGCCAACACGACATTGGTTTTCTTGTGTGTATATTGATTAAATGTAGTTACACAAACATATTCGATTTTTTCTCCAACTGTCAAAGCCGTATTGGAAGGTAAAGTCCAAGGTGTCGTCGTCCAGGCCAGAAGGAACCATTCCCCATCTAACTGAAAAGGGTTCTGTTCCCCTTCTAAGACTTTAAATTGTGCTACCGCAGAGGTGTCCTTAACGTCCTTATAACATCCTGGCTGATTGATCTCATGGGAAGAGAGCCCCGTACCAGCCTTAGGTGAATAGGGCTGAACTGTGTACCCTTTGTACAATAAATTTTTACGATAAAGCTCTGAGATAATCCACCAAACAGACTCCATGTATTTGGACTCATAAGTGACGTAAGGCGATTCCATATCTACCCAGTAACCCATTTTTTTAGTCAAGTCATTCCAAACATCGGTATATTTCATCACCGCTTTTTTACAAGCCGTATTGTATTCGTCTACCGTAATTTTTTTTCCTATATCTTCCTTCGTAATCCCGAGCTCTTTCTCAACACCAAGCTCCACAGGAAGACCGTGGGTATCCCATCCCGCTTTTCGTTTTACATGGAAACCTTTTAGGGTTTTGAAACGACAAAAGAGATCCTTAATAGAACGGGCCATGACATGGTGAATCCCTGGCATTCCATTGGCAGAGGGAGGTCCTTCAAAAAAAACAAAAGGCTCTTGCCCTTCTCTAGCACGCATGGATTCCTCAAAAATAGATTCCTCCGACCATTTACTCTCTACCTCACCGGCAATCTTTGAAAGCTCTAAGGCTTTATAAACAGGATATTCTGATTTCATTTTTCTTCAATAACTAGGGGTGTAAAATTAGGAAGATTCCTTGAGAATTCAAGGGATTGACTACTTTATTGAAAGGGCCACTAAAAGCGGCCTAAAATCTAGGACAATAAAAAAGCCCTAATAAGGGCTTTTTAAAATTTATTACTCCACAATTACTCTAAAGACTCTATGTTAATTGTAATTCTTTTCAGCTTACGCTGGTAATAAGCAACAGCGATTTTAGAACCGTCGTTTCTCATTGTTTTAAAATAACTCACTTTACCCTCATCCAAATTAATATTAGCTTCTTGCTTCAGGTCGATCTGAACTTTGTTAAAGTCATCCTTTAGTTCGTATGAGAAAACTTGTGGCTTTCTAGCTTCTGCATTATTGGAACAAACCATGATTTTGTCACCGTTCGAATTCGTTGTCGTAAATCCATAATCAAACCATCCCAAACGCTCCACAACGGCAGCCATAGACATGCCGTATAAATTAACAAAAGGACTGTAAACAGTTAGCTTATTGTACTTCTCTTTTACGATTGGTTTAATTTCTATTAATTCGCCATCTTTAGCAAATTTAAATAGAATGTAATCCATGATTTCAAAGGTCACTTTAGGCGCCTTACCTGATTCATTTCGATAAGAAATGTCACCAATAAATTTACCTGTAATTAAATCTCTCGGACCTTGAACGATTTGAGGTTTTGGATTAAAGTTCTTTCTAAACATCTCAGATACAATGACAATCTCATCACCATCAATCACTAAATCTTCACACCAAACTTTATCCTTACTTCCTAAAGAGACCCCTTTACTTACTTGTTTAAGGATGGGTTGAATTTCTTCTTTCGTCACTATTTTTGTGTAAAATTCTTCTTCACCATCAGCAGTAAGTTTGAGTAAGTAGACTCCCGTATTATTAACGGTTTTATATTTCTCACCTTTTACATATGCTCCACCAATCAATAAATTGTTATCCGCATCGATTCGAATTTGGTTGTATAAAATAGTGCTCTCGCCATCAAAACCGTCTCTTGAAAATATAGTTTCTCCAGTATTCGCATCATAACTAACGATTTGAGGCTTTAATTTCTTAATTCCAGAACCGTGCTCTCTCCAAACAACAACACGGTCGTTGTTATTAATTAGCGATGCGATGCCAATATAACCTTTATCTGTGATGTCCTCGACGCTCCATAATGTCTCAAGGTTATTTCCTATTTTCTCTAAATAATGCCCTTTAACTCTGTTCTTTACGAAAGCCGGTCGAACAACGTAGAATCCTTCGCCATTTGCGGCAGGATAAACAACACTAGAGGCACCTCTTTTTTTATCAGCAACAATGTTTTCAGTAGCGAATACATTTCCGTCTAGATCGAGAACCGTAAATACAATTTGTTTGTTTTTTCTGTCATCATAAGAGATTAAAAAATACTTCCCATTAAACACCGTATTGTTAAGATTCGCATATTTATGAAGCTCGATTTGAGCTGTTGTTACCTTAGTAACACCCTTGTCTATGATACTGAATTCAAGGGTTCTCATTCCTTTTTCTCCCTTGTCAACAAGGTAATAGGTATAATAACCACTAACAGATTCTCCCTTGTCATCCAAGATAGGTGCAACACCATTAAACCTGTACCCTCTAACCCCTTCAATCTCGACAGATTGTGTAATACCAAGCGTTGTGAGCAGCATTGTTAGACTAAATAGAACTATTTTTTTCATTGTGAATTGTTTTTTAGTTTGATTTAGGCAAATGTAATCATATGATTTTAAACCGATTAATTTTATTTTATTGAGAATAAGTTACACGAATAAACATTGACAAAATAGCGATTATGAGTCCGTTTCGGTTCTTTTTGCGTACCTGCTCTCAAAAAAACAGTTGCGCTATTTAAACCTATTGGTCTTATGGCTATCTTATCGGTATAGTAGATGAAAGAGCAAGATCAAAAATGGAGAGATGCAATTGTTCAGGGAGGTCCTGAAGCTGAAAAAGCATTCAGCGAATTATCCGTCTTTTATGGCCCAAAGCTATATGCTCAGGTCTTCAAAATCCTCAAAACAGACAATATAACTAAAGATGTTCTTCAAGATGTTTTTATAAAAATATGGCTCAATATTGAGCAGTTTCAGGGGAAATCCTCTTTTTATTCATGGATCTTCCGAATCGCGCATAATGAGGCCATTAGTACTTTCAATAGAGAGAAAAGAAAAGCGGCTATTTCTTTAGATCATGAGCTCATTGAGATTTTACCTGGGCACTCTAGTCTTGAAGGTCAAAACCCAGACCAAATACTAGGGTTATTAAACGAGGCCACCAATACCTTACCGAAAAAACAAGCACTGGTGTTTGAGTTGAAGTATTTTCAAAACCTCAGTTATAAAGAAATCCAAGAAATAACAGGAACCTCACAGGGAGCACTAAAGGCAAGCTTTCATTTAGCCAAAGAAAAAATAAGCACCTTTTTAAGCATCAAATTAAACCTATTGACTTAACAAGTATCTAAAAAGAGAATGAGCAATAAAAAAAACATACTAGACCATATCAAACCGGCAAAAATAAAAGTGCCCGATGAAGATTTCTTCACTAGTCTTGCGACAAAAGTTACGGACACGTATCCCAAAGTAAAAGCAACAAAGAAAAAAGGAGTCACTCGTTTTTTATATTTTGGATATGCAGCAGCGGCAATCCTTGTCATTGGATTCATTTTATTTCAACAATTCAATGCACCGACCCCTCAGGTCAAAACAGCCGAAAGTTATTTAGCTGAGGTAAGTACTTCTCAAATCCTTGAGTACATAGATGCCCATATTGAGAACTATTCAGATGATGAGATTATTGAAATAGCGAGCATCATATTGACAGAAGACAATGAATTTATGGGCGATGGCAGTTTTTTACCCTCGGACATTGAGCAAGCAGATATAGAACAATATATAAATGAAGAATACATCAACCTAAATGAATTTGAAGAAGACGAATTATTAATTTTTTAAACCAATTTACCATGAAAAACCTATTAATTGTATGCCTGTTAATGAGCAGTTTTACCCTCCTTTCCCAGGGGAAAAGCAAAAAAAATGAAAGAAAAGAGCAGATAGAGCAGGCTAAAATTGCTTTTATTTCAAGAAAAATAGAACTGACTACAGAACAAGCTGAAAATTTCTGGCCGATTTACAATGAGA
>CAJJCU010000044.1 GCA_905182775.1 uncultured Flavobacteriales bacterium | reverse complement strand
TAGCTCTTTAAGCTTTAAACAGATGCGCTTCCCTAAATCAAAGGCATTGCTTCTGTGCACAAGTGCAGATAAAGCATCAACTTGCTCGCCATTGAGAAGTAAGTCCATTTTAATTAAGTCTGATGACTTATAAGAAGTTGGGTGGTAATCAAAGGATGCGTAGCCCCTTGAAACAGATTTTAAGCGGTCGTAGAAATCAAAAACAATTTCTGCCAAAGGCATTTCAAAAGTAATCTCGACCCGGTCCTGGGTAAGGTAAATTTGATTTTGAAGCTCTCCCCTTTTTTCTATACAAAGGGTCATGATTGCACCAACATACTCTGTCTTTGTAATTACCTGTGCTCGTATATAAGGTTCTTCGATTCTCTCCATTCCAGATGGGTCAGGAAGCTCGGATGGATTATTTACGATATTAATCTCATCAGGTGTTTTCTTCATGTAAGACTTATACGAAACGTTCGGGACCGTCGTGATAACAACCATATTAAACTCCCGATCCAATCTTTCTTGGATGATTTCCATGTGCAGCATTCCTAGGAAACCACAACGGAAACCAAAGCCTAGTGCTGCAGATGATTCAGGTTCAAAAACCAAAGAAGAATCATTAAGCTGTAGCTTTTCCATCGAATAACGCAGCTCTTCATAATCTTCAGAATCCACTGGATAAATTCCAGCAAAAACCATTGGCTTGACATCTTCAAATCCTTTAATTGCAACTTCACAAGGGTTTTCGGAGGCTGTTATGGTATCGCCAACTTTCACTTCATTGGCCTGTTTTATTCCTGAAATAATATAGCCCACATCACCCGTCCTTAATTCTTTCTTAGGCTTTAGTCCCATTTTAAGAATCCCTATTTCGTCTGCGTTGTAATCTTTTTTTGTGTTTAAAAAACGAATGCGCTGGCCCTTACTAATCATTCCGTTTTTAATCCTGAAATATGCGATAATACCACGGAAAGGATTAAATACTGAATCAAAAATCATCGCTTGTAATGGGGCGTTGTCATCTCCTTCAGGAGAAGGAATTGTATTTACAACAGCCTCGAGAATGGCATCAACGCCAAGGCCCGTTTTACCAGAAGCCTGTATAATTTCTTCGTATTCGCAGCCAATGAGCTCAACGATTTGGTCCGAGACCTCTTCGGGCATTGCCCCGGGGAGATCCATTTTATTTAGTATCGGAATTATTTTAAGGTCGTGTTCAAGGGCTAAATACAAGTTTGAAATTGTTTGCGCCTCTATTCCTTGAGATGCATCTACAATAAGCAAAGCGCCCTCACATGCCGCAATCGATCTAGATACCTCATACGAAAAGTCGACATGCCCTGGGGTGTCAATCAGGTTAAGAATATAGTCTGCTCCATCTAGGGTATAGTTCATTTGAACCGCGTGGCTCTTAATGGTAATTCCACGCTCGCGCTCTAGGTCCATATCATCAAGTGCCTGATTTTGCATTTCACGATCTGATATCGTTCCTGTTGTTTGAAGAAGGCGATCTGCTAAAGTGCTTTTACCGTGGTCAATATGGGCTATTATGCAAAAATTTCGAATGTGTTTCATGAACTATCAAAATTACACTTTAAATCTGAATTTATCTTCGTTTTTAGCGCTATTTATAAAAAGGGTTTTACTTGTAAAACCTTGAGAATAGAACCTCTTTATGTAGTGGTTTTCCCTCTAAAATATAATCTGCCATTTCCAAGGACAATAGAGGGGCTAGCATGTATCCTTTTGTGCCTAATCCATTGAATATATGGAGGTTCTTGTGCTCTGGATGCGCGCCCATAACAGGTCTTCGATCCGCGACGGTAGGGCGAATCCCAACGTACTGATCTTTAACGGAATAATCAACACTTGAGATCGCTTTTAAGGTCATTTCTAATTTCTCCCGCGCTTCAGGCGTCGCCTCGAGATTGGATTCATTCCATTCATAGGTCGCCCCTAATTTATAGGCGCCATCTCCTAAGGGAAGGAGAAACCCTTTTTTATTCCAGGATTCTTTTTTTGACAAATCTTTGCTTGTGATTTTTAACATTTGTCCACGATTGTGCTGAATGTTTGCCTTTTTAAAAAAGGGAAGCGCATCATTCATCGCTCCGCAACAAAAGACGACAGCATCGTAACGCGAAGAATCATAAGAACAGGTCTCTAATTTGAGACTCGAAACATCGAATTGAGCATAAGATAAAACCCCCTTCTTTATCAAATACGAGTGCATTTGTTTCATGAAGACTTCTGGGTTGATCCAAAAAGCACTTTTCACCAATCCAGATCCAAATTCATTCTTTGCATTCTTAACTTTTTCATCAAAATCAGCATGGACTGTAAGGTAATCTTGGTAGGCCGCCTCATGCTGCTTGGCCTCCCAAAAACCGCGCTCTTGGGCTGAAGAAAAAAACCGCCTAATGTTCAGGTCGTTTAAAAAGTCACTCTCGAATTCCTTTTCTAGCTCCTGATAAAATCTTCGGGCATAAGGCAATAATTCTTGAACACGCCAAGACAAATTCATTCTTCTAAAAACCATTGGGTTAACCATTCCTGAGGCAACCAGTGAAGAGTGATTCACGCCACTATCTAGCAGGCGTACCTCTACCCCTTTTTTGATTAACTGAATCGCCAAACTGCCTCCCGCTACACCTCCACCAATTATTAAAACCTTCTTCATCATGTATTTGCTATCGCGAGGCTAAAAATAGTTATTTGCACGTTCTTATTCTTTTCAATAAGCACTTCACATATCGAATTTAAAGTTGCCCCCGTTGTTATTACGTCATCAACAATAGCGATAGCCTTATAGTTCTTGATCTGATCAGAAACAGAGAACGTTCCCATTGTGTTTTCCTTTCGCGCTGCCTTAGATAACTTTGTTTGACTTTTTGTGTTTTTCGTTTTTTTTAGAATCTGCCTATCTACAGGCGTACCTGTTGCAGATTTGATCCCCATGGCAATCAGCTCGCTTTGATTATAGCCTCGGTCGTATTTTTTATAATGGTGAACGGGGACAGGCAATAGCACCTCAAAGTCGGCCTTGGTATGCAATCCCGAATACTGTCTCCCTAGCATGGCTCCAAAGTAAATGGCCGCGGAACGGTTGAATTTATATTTAATCTCGTGAAGAATGGTCTGAACCGGAGAATTCCTTTCAAAACTAAAAAGCACACATGACTCAGCTACTTTAGCTTCCGTCATGGCTTGTTCCAAAAGATGATGGACCTCCTGCTTTCGCCATTTTACAAATTCCACTTTTGAAAGGCAGGCGTAACAGAGAAAAGGGGTTTTAATTGTAAGCTCGCGATGACAATGAAGGCATATATCAGGATATAAAAGATGAATTATTGATTTTAAAAATAAATTTATCCTGTCAAAAATCCTATGTAACCAAGGCATAAAAGGAATCTAAGTTTATATGAACATTTGTATGTGAAAAAGCATAATCGTTTCATGTAAAAACACAACAATTGTGATTTATATTTATGTGTATATAATATTGCGAAAAAATCGATACGCCCGGCCAAAAAGATCAATAAAAGTTTTACATATTTGAATTAAGCCTTTGTGGATATCTTTCACCCCCGTGTTCATAATCGCTGAAAGGTTTGCTAGCAAATGGATTGCGACGTAAAGCATTGAAAACATTAAGGAATTGTTAATTTATTTACTTTGATTCTCTCAGATTTTTAACAATTTTTGTATGCCTCAGTCATCTTAAACATTCTTTTGTAAAGTGTGTTTATTGATACTTAAGGAAGCAAGTGTACTTAAGGAAAATAAAACGTGAAAATCTAGGACTTGTAGATCCTTGACCACAGCAGTTGACGTTAAAAATAAAAACCAAATAACTATGGCGGAAAAAACGGAACCCATTCTTCAAGGAAACAACAATAGATTTGTTCTTTTCCCAATTCAACATGATGATATTTGGTCGTTTTATAAACGGGCAGAAGCAAGTTTCTGGACAGCAGAAGAAATTGATCTGTCACCTGACTTAATTGATTGGGAAAACAAGCTAAATGATGATGAAAAGCATTTTATAAAGCATGTTTTGGCCTTCTTTGCTGCTTCTGATGGCATTGTAAACGAGAACCTTGCAGAAAACTTTCTTGCAGAAGTTCAGTATACCGAAGCCAAATTCTTTTACGGCTTTCAAATCTCGATGGAAAACGTTCACTCGGAAACATATTCTCTGTTGATTGACTCATACATTAAAGACACAGATGAAAAGAAGCACTTATTCAATGCAATCGACACTTTAGATTGTGTTAAGAAAAAAGCAGAGTGGGCTTTAAGATGGATCGACAAGGGTTCTTATGCAGAGCGATTGATCGCATTTGCAGCTGTAGAAGGGATTTTCTTTTCAGGTTCATTTTGTTCGATATTTTGGTTGAAAAAAAGAGGGCTAATGCCTGGTCTCGCATTTTCAAATGAGTTGATCTCAAGAGATGAGGGTCTACATTGTGATTTCGCCTGTTTGCTTTACACAAAACATTTGGTCAACATGCTACCAAAAGAACAAGTGGAAGCGATCATAAAAGACGCCGTAGAAATCGAAAAAGAATTTGTGACCGACGCGCTTCCTGTAAGGCTGATTGGAATGAATAGTGTTCTAATGTCGCAGTATATTGAGTTTGTTGCGGACAGACTTCTTGTAGAGCTTGGAAACGAAAAAGTATACAACACGACGAATCCTTTCGACTTTATGGAAATGATTTCCATACAGGGTAAAACCAACTTCTTCGAAAAAAGAGTGGGTGAGTACCAAAAAGCAGGGGTTCTTACCGGAGAAAATGATAAGGATTTCACCGTTGATGAAGATTTTTAATAACTGATTAAAGAGGATAATAGATGTACGTAGTTAAAAGAGATGGTAGAAAAGAGCCTGTAAAGTTCGATAAAATTACAGCAAGAATAATAAAAATGTGTTACGGATTAGACCCTTTGGTTTCCCCTGAGGCCGTAGCAATGAAGGTTATTGAAGGTATTTATGATGGCGTAACCACGACTGATTTAGACAACCTCGCCGCTGAAGTTGCTGCTGCAAAAACCATTGATCATCCTGATTATGCTTTGCTCGCCTCGAGGATTGCAGTATCTAATCTTCACAAAGACACGAAAAAAACTTTTTCGGATGTCATGAGTGACCTATACAATTACATCGATCCAAAAACAGGAGAGAATGCAGCCTTATTATCAGAGGAAGTGTTTTCTATCATCATGGACAACAAAGACCTTTTTGATTCAAACATTATCTATGACCGTGACTTTAGGTACGACTACTTCGGGTTCAAAACCTTAACGCGTTCTTACCTCATGAAACTCAATGGAGAAATTGCTGAACGCCCTCAGCAAATGCTTATGAGGGTTTCTATTGGAATTCATAAAAACGATGTGGAATCAGCCTTAAAGACCTATAACTTGATGTCAGAAGGTTGGTTTACACATGCAACACCAACATTGTTCAACTCGGGAACACCTAAGCCTCAAATGTCCTCTTGTTTTCTGTTGACTGCAAAAGAAGATAGTATAGAAGGTATTTATGATACGCTTAAGTCTTGTGCTCAGATTTCACAATCTGCAGGCGGTATTGGTCTTTCAATTCACGACATAAGAGCCACAGGGTCCTACATAAAAGGAACAAATGGTGAGTCTAACGGAATTGTACCTATGCTGCGTGTTTTTAATGACACGGCTAGATACGTTGATCAAGGTGGCGGAAAAAGAAAAGGCTCCTTCGCCATATATCTTGAGCCATGGCATGCAGATGTTTTTGATTTTCTTGATCTAAAGAAAAATCACGGAAAAGAAGAACAACGTGCTAGAGATTTATTCTATGCGCTTTGGATTCCAGATTTATTTATGAAGCGTGTAAAAGAAAATGGTGATTGGACATTAATGTGCCCACACGAATGCCCTGGACTTTCAGACACACACAGCAAAGAATTTGAAAAGCTTTACACGAAGTATGAGAAAGCAGGTAAAGGAAGAAAAACCATTAAAGCACAAGACCTTTGGTTTAAGATTTTAGAGTCACAAATCGAAACTGGAACGCCTTATATGTTGTACAAAGATGCTGCAAATGCAAAGTCTAATCAACAAAACCTCGGTGTCATTAAATCCTCAAACTTATGCACTGAAATTATTGAATATACCGCCCCAGATGAAGTTGCCGTTTGTAACCTTGCCTCGTTGGCGCTGCCTAAGTACATAGAAAATAAAACATTTGACTTCGAGAAGTTATTTAACGTGACTTATCAAGCGACCTTAAACCTCAATAAGATTATTGATGGAAACTTCTACCCTGTGGAAGAAGCTCGAAATTCGAACTTAAGACATCGGCCAATAGGCCTCGGTGTTCAAGGTTTAGCTGATGCATTTATTCTTATGGGATATCCGTTTGAATCACCTGAAGCAAAAGCACTGAATAGGGAGGTTTTTGAAACAATCTACTTCGCTTCAATGACAGCATCGAAAGATTTGGCGAAAGAATTAGGCCATTACGAAACTTATCCTGGATCACCCGTATCGAAAGGCGTATTCCAATATGACATGTGGAATGTGACCCCGACGGATCGTTGGGAATGGAAGTTACTCAAAGCTGAGGTTAAAAAATACGGGGTCCGAAACTCCTTGTTATTAGCCCCAATGCCTACAGCTTCTACTGCACAAATCCTGGGAAACAACGAGTGTTTTGAGCCATATACCTCAAATATTTATACGAGACGTGTTCTCTCTGGAGAGTTCATTATTGTCAATAAGCATTTGCTAAAAGATCTTGTTAAAGAGAATTTATGGACTGCTGACATGAGAAATAAAATCAAAGAAGCGAGTGGCTCTATTCAAAACATAGATGAAGTACCTCAGCGCCTTAAGGACCTCTATAAAACAGCATGGGAGATTTCCCAGAAAGCCATTATTGATCAAGCGGCTGATCGTGGTGCCTATATCTGTCAAAGTCAATCCTTGAATATTTTCATGGAAAATGCAAACTTTGGAAAGCTTACCTCTATGCATTTCTATGGATGGGAAAAGGGATTAAAAACAGGCATGTATTACCTAAGAACAAAAGCGGCTACAGACGCCATTAAGTTCACGGTGGACAAAACCGTCGTTTCAAAAAGCGCTCCTAAATCAGAAGAAGAAATCGCTTGCACAACAGATGATGAGAACTGTGACTCGTGTTCAGGTTAATCAAAACAATTATTCACTAATAAATAAGGGGATGCTTAACGCTCCCCTATTTCTTTTTAAAAGAAAACAATAAACAAGTCAGTCACCATGAAAAAAATTAAATCTGCTCTTATTTCCGTTTACTACAAAGACGGTTTAGATCAAATCGTTAAAGAGCTTCATAAAAATAATGTTGAAATCTATTCAACTGGAGGGACCCAGTCTTTTATTGAATCGATAGGGATTCCTGTAATACCTGTAGAAGACTTAACAGAATATCCTTCTATATTAGGTGGCCGCGTAAAAACATTACACCCGAAAATATTTGGAGGCATCCTAAACCGACGGGGATTACAAGAAGACCAAGAAACGATTGAAGCTTATAAAATTCCGGCACTAGATTTAGTCATTGTTGATCTGTATCCCTTTGAAGAGGTTGTTGCCTCAAAGGCTCCTCACAATGAGATTATTGAAAAAGTAGATATCGGCGGGATTTCTCTTATTAGAGCTGCAGCTAAAAACTATACTGATGTGGTTGTGGTTTCTTCAACAAACCAGTATTCTGCATTCTTAGAAACACTAAAGGAGCAAGACGGTGCTTTTAACCTTGAACAAAGGAGATCCTACGCTACGGCCTCTTTTCAAATATCTTCACATTACGATACCTCTATTTTCAATTACTTTTCGGGTGACTCCTCGGAGGTTTTAAAAATCAGCAACACCAAGAAAAGATCCTTGAGATATGGAGAAAACCCGCACCAAAAAGGGATGTTTTTCGGTGACTTTGATGCCGTTTTCAACCAGCTTCACGGGAAAGAGCTATCGTACAACAATTTATTAGATGTTGATGCTGCAACGAGCCTGATGGGTGAGTTTTTAGAAGACGGACCCACTTTTGCTATTATGAAGCACAACAACGCTTGTGGTTTAAGTACAAGGTCAACAATAGTTGATGCCTACAAGGCCGCTTTAGCAGCAGATCCGGTAAGCGCCTTTGGCGGTGTTCTTATTTCAAACACCCCTATCGACTTGGCAACAGCCGAGCTTATAAGCACGTTGTTTTGCGAGGTGCTAATCGCCCCTTCTTTCGATGCTGATGGCCTTGAAATTCTTAAACAAAAGAAAAATAGAATTTTACTAGAGTCAAAACCTATCGAATCAAACAAGCAAACCGTAAGGTCTGTTTTAAATGGTTACCTCGTTCAAGATAAAGATCTAGCAATCGAAAATGAAGCATCACTTCGAAATGAAACAGTTCTTTCTCCCTCAGAAAACGAGATAAAAGATCTTCTTTTTGCAAATAAAATCTCAAAGCATACCAAATCAAATACAATTGTTTTAGCAAAAAACCTTCAGCTCTTCGCTAGCGGGACTGGTCAAACATCTCGAGTTGATGCCTTAAGACAGGCAATACACAAAGCCAAATCATTTGAATTTAACCTCAAAGGTGCGGTTATGGCGAGCGATGCCTTTTTCCCGTTTCCTGATTGCGTTGAAATTGCGCACAACGAAGGCGTTGATACGGTAATACAACCAGGAGGCTCTATTAAAGACCCGCTCTCTATTAAATATTGTAATGACAACAATATGAAAATGGTTTTTACAGGTATTCGTCATTTCAAACATTAACTTTAGTATATTTGAAAGAGCATTCTTTTTAAATAAGAAATCTCTCTATTTACTAGTAAATAAGGAATCGTCAATATGGGTATTTTTAGCTTTTTAACACAGGAGATTGCGATTGATTTAGGCACCGCAAACACACTCATTATATGGAATGATAAGGTTGTTGTCGATGAACCTTCTATTGTTGCTAAAGACATTCAATCCGGGAAAATTGTTGCTATCGGTAAAAAGGCGCAACAAATGCACGGTAAAACCCATAAGCTCATTGAAACAGTTCGACCACTTAAGGATGGCGTCATTGCCGATTTTCAAAGTGCGGAACAGATGATTCGAGGAATGATTAAAATGATCAATTCTGGGAGAAGCCTTTTTAACCCAACCCTTCGCATGGTGATTTGCATCCCTTCTGGGATTACAGAGGTTGAAAAAAGAGCTGTTCGTGACTCTGCAGAGCATGCTGGAGCAAAAGAGGTTTATCTTATACACGAACCTATGGCTGCAGCAATTGGTATTGGTATTGATGTTGAAGAACCGATGGGAAATATGATCATTGACATTGGTGGAGGGACTTCAGAAATTGCTGTGATCGCTCTTGGTGGAATTGTTTGTGACAAATCAATTCGAATCGCTGGTGATGATTTCACAAATGACATTGAAGAATATATGAGGCGTCAGCACAATATTCTTGTTGGGGAAAGAACCGCTGAACAAATTAAGATTGAAGTTGGTGCTGCGCTTCCCGAGCTCGCTGAGCCGCCAGAGCAATATGCAGTTCGAGGTAGAGACCTCATGACGGGTATCCCAAAAGAAATATTGGTTTCGTATACAGAAATATCATACGCCTTAGATAAAACAATTTCAAAAATTGAAGAAGCAATCTTAAGCGCGCTAGAAATGACCCCTCCAGAATTGTCTGCAGATATCTATAAAACTGGAATATATCTTGCGGGAGGAGGATCTATGCTCCGTGGGTTAGATGATAGAATATCAGCCAAAACAAAGCTTCCTGTTCATATTGCGGAAGACCCTCTAAGGGCAGTGGCTCGAGGAACAAGTATCGCCCTTAAAAACATTGACAAGTACCAGTTCTTAATCAAGGATTAATCTTATTGTTTTTTATAAAGTGTAAGCGCTATTCTTAGGTACTTTCTTATCTTTGAACATGCAGAATTTAATAGCCTTTATTAGACGGTTACGTTTCCTTATCGTTTTTCTGCTTTTTCAATTTTTCGTACTCTCTTTGTACGTTACTTATATGTCAACCCCAAGAAGCAGCTACTTTACAACAGCCTCTTTTATTTCAGGAAGCTTGTTTGAAATAAGGCATTCTATATCCCAACACTTTCAGTTAGAGGAAAACAATGAACACCTGCAAAAAGAGAACATTGATTTAAGAAAAAGCTCTTCCTTATTTCTATACAATACCCGCCATTCGGCGTTACATGCCGCTGACACTATTTATGACCAGCAGTATGACTATATAGCGGGTACAATTATTAATTCAACAACAACCAAAAGAAATAATTTTTTCACTATAAATATTGGGGGAATTCAGGGGGTAGAAAAAGGAATGGGTGTCTTTTCTAGCAACGGCGTCGTAGGGATTATTCACAATACGAGCGAGCATTTCAGTGTTGTTAAAAGTGTGCTTACAAAAAACATCAATATCGATGTTCTCCTCACGGAAGTTGGGGCATCTGGAATGTTAAAATGGGATGGTAAAGACCCCAATGTCGGCAATATAACCGGTATTAGTAACGACATTGATATTCCCAATGGATGTAAAGTCATTACGCGGGGAGGAAGCGGCATTTTCCCAAAAGGCATTGATGTGGGTTTTGTTAAAGGGGTTAAGACTATTGAAGGCGAGGCCTCTTGGCATATTGACATCTCATTTTCCCAATCCTATGCGTCTTTAGAAAACATTTATATCGTTAAGAATTTATTCTTGAATGAATTTAATAAAATTCAAAACTAAGAAATGCCACAACCTCAAGTTTACTTTCTACGGCTTCTCTTGTTTGTTTTCTTACAGGCCTTTATTTTCAACATGCTTGAGATTAGCCCTCTGATTCATATAATGATTACGCCCTTATATATCTTCCTGCTCCCTTTCGATCGATCAGTGATTAGCCTGCTGGTTATTGCATTGATTTTAGGGCTCGGTGTGGATGCCGCATCCAATACTTTTGGGCTACACACTTCCGCATTATTGCTCGTTTCCTACCTCAGGCCTTTTGTGTTTAGGGTCTTTTCTCCTCGAGATGGGTATGACCCCATAAAGACTCCTTCCATATTTGACATGGGGAACCGATGGTTTATTTCTACCTTTTCAATCCTTCTCATTATTCACCATTTGTGGTTTTTTATTTTAGAAGCCTTTTCATTTAATGAAGCTATTTTGGTTCTTGAAAAAACCATTTTGAGCAGTCTCATTTCATTTGTAGTTTGTGTGATACTACAAACCATCTTTATAAAACGAACCTGATCTTTGAATATAGAAAACAGAAGATATGTAATTATTGCCTTTATTTTAACTGTAGGGGTAATGTATATATTTCGGCTTTTTTATATGCAAGTAGTTGATGATTCTTGGAGTAATCGAGCACATCAAATTAGTGAAAAAAGAAGAGAAATAACTCCTCCAAGAGCAGTCATCTTTGACCGCAATAAAACCAAAATTGTCTCCAATAAAACCTACTTTAACCTCATGGTCATTGAAGATAAAATGGGAGAAGACTTCGATACCATTGGTTTTTCAAAACTCATTGGTTGGACTACTGAAGAAATTCATGAACGTTTCGCTCAAATCGTTAAAGGAGAAGGCATTTATTACAACAAACACAACAATACTCGGATTTCAAATTACCAAAGAATTAGGCCCTACCCATTTCTTAAAGAGCTTACTAAAGATGAAATGGCAAAAATAGCACCTTATTTAGACACCTATCCTGGGTTTTATGAGGAAGAAACAAGTATGCGCTATTACCCCTTCCCAAATGCCGCGAATATTCTTGGCTACCTCTCGGAGGTCAACGCAAGGGAGGTGAAAGCGGATAAGTTTTACAAGCCAAGCTATAATATTGGACGTGCAGGAATTGAGCGCTATTATGAAAAGGAGCTCAGGGGTTTAAAAGGAGTTCATTATGTGGTTCGCTCAGCGCTTAATAATGATGTGAAGAAATATGAAAATGGCGTTTTTGATACAGTAGCACTTCAGGCGGAGCCTATTCAGCTTGGGTTGGACATCAATTTACAAGCCTATGGAGAAAAACTAATGCAAAATAAAAAAGGTTGTATTGTTGCTATAGAACCATCAAGTGGAGAGATTCTTTCAATGATATCTGCCCCATCCTTTGATCCTAACTTACTCGTTGGAAGAAAAAACGTGAGTTTAAACTATCCGCAGCTTTTAAAAGATGAAGGCAAGCCTTTATTCCCAAGACCAACTCAGGCAGAATACCCACCAGGATCAATTTTCAAATTGGTGCAAGGCCTCATTGGCCTGCAAGAAGGTGTGCTTACTCCGAATACCGGATTTGCATGTAACAAATCCCTCGTTGGTTGTCACAACCACCCAAGCCCAAATACAATGGAAAAAGCGGTTCAGTTTTCTTGCAATCCTTATTTTTATTATGCCGTCAAAAAAATCATCCAACAAGGAAAAGAAGACAATATTTATAAAGATTCAGAAAAGGGATTAGACCTATGGTATGAATATATGCAGAGCTTTGGATTTGGAAAAAAACTTAATAGTGACCTAACGGGACTTCGCGCTGGCCTCATACCTAATTCAGCTTACTATGATAGATGGTATGGCAAACATCGTTGGGCATTTTCTACCATACGTTCTATTTCCATAGGTCAAGGAGAGGTAAAGCTTACGCCTTTACATATGGCGAATCTTGCAGCAATTATGGCCAATAGAGGGTGGTATTACGACCCTCATTTTGCTAAAAAAATTGGCAATAAGCCTCTGTCGCATTTTCCAAAACGAAAAACGATGGTGGAGTCAAAGCATTTTGAGTCTATTATTTCAGGTATGTGGCGCGTGGTAAATGATAATGCGGGAACAGCAAGAAGAGCCGAAATAGAAGGGATTGACGTGTGTGGAAAAACAGGGACGGTCCAAAACCCGCATGGTAAAGACCATTCAGTTTTTATTGCTTTCGCCCCTATGGATAACCCAAAAATAGCCATTGCAGTTATCGTAGAGAATTCTGGTTTTGGAGGCACTTGGGCAGCGCCAATCGCAAGTTTAATGATCGAAAAGTATTTACTAAAAGAATGCAAGAGCACCGCTAAAGAGTCTCGTATTTTAAAAGCAGTTCTATTAGAACCTTAAGATGAGAAAAAGTAAATCACTTATTAATAGTTTGGATTGGCCTTTATTTATTGGCTTTATTTCACTCATCACCTTTGGTTTGGTGACGATTTATTCTGTTGCCTTTAACGAAGACCATCCAAGCCTTTTTAGCTTTTCCGAAAAATATGGAAAGCAGGTCATGTGGATTGGAATTGCCTTATTTCTAGGGATTATGGTTTTTCTAATTGATTCGGATATTTACAAAAAGTTTGCTTTGCCTATCTATCTTGCTACACTCTCCTTGCTCGTTGTTGTTTTATTTATGCCACCAATTAATGGCGCAAGAGCTTGGCTAGGTGTTGGAAGTATGGGGATACAACCAGCTGAATTTTCCAAAATATCTACCGCGCTACTCCTTGCCAAATACGTGAGCTCTCTAAACATGAAGCAATTAAGCTCTAAAAATGTGCTCTTAGCCTTACTCATTCTGATCCTACCTATGGTACTCATTTTAATGCAACCCGATGCAGGTACTTTTGTGGTGTTTACAGCCTTTTTCTTTGTCTTATATCGTGAAGGTCTCACCTTCGACCCCTTTCTTTTAAAGTTTGTGAACCTCATACCAAAAGTGAGGTTTAAACAAACCTGGGTTGGCAGTCACTTTATACCCATCTTATTTGTCTTTGTGTTTTTATCCATCATCACCTTGCTGTTTGGTGAAAGAAACATCCCATTAATCCCCGGCCTTAAGCTCTATGGATCGGTAGGTATTATTTCGAGCCTCTTTGTAATAGCTGCTATTGGAAGCTTTTTTGTGCAAAAGTTTGGGTTAAAAAGAGCACGTTCCAAAGCGCAATTTGTTATTATTTTAAGTTTTATTTTAGGTAGTCTAATTTCACTAACCGTAGAAAAATCCTTTGGTAGCTTGGCGCCACATCAAAAAGATAGAATCGAGCTATTTCTTGGTTTAAAAGAAGACCCTAATGGGAAAGACTACAACCGGAACAGAGCTATGGCGGCCGTGGGTTCAGGTGGGCTTTTCGGAAAGGGTTATAAAAACGCCTCTGTATCAAGTGTTAAAACCAACCATGTACCTGAAAGCGAAACTGACTTTATCTTTTGTCCATTTGCCGAAGAATGGGGGTTTGTTGGAAGTCTATTCCTCGTCGTTCTTTATTTGTTTATTATCGTTCGTGTTTTTATTATTGCAGAGCGCCAGCGGTCACAATTCAATCGCATTTATGCTTATTCCGTGGGGATGTTTTTTTTCTATCATTTCGCCGTCAACATAGGGATGAATATTGGTTTTGCACCTGTGATTGGAATCCCGCTGCCTTTTTTTAGCTATGGGGGTTCGTCGATGCTTTCGTTTTCAATAATGGTATTTATATTACTAAAATTAGACAGTCAAAGAAGACACGTCCTTAGATAAAAGATAAATTGTAATTTTAACAGATGAACGAGGAAAAAAGGAACATTACTAAAACTGAAAAACGTATTCTTTACGTTTTCTTTTGGGTGCTCGGTCTTTTCCCTTTAATGGTCATTTCATCCTTATACCTCTTGCAGTCAGAGGATGATTTACCGCCCGTTTCAATGCTGGCCAACCCGCCGGAATTGCTTGCGTCTAACATTCTTGCAAATTCTGCCAATGGAGACAATGTGATCATTGGGAAGTTTTGGCAAGTAAATAGGTCCAGTGTCCCATATTCTGAAATCTCCCCTTTTGTTGTAGACGCACTTATTGCTACTGAAGACGAGCGGTTCATGGAGCATTCAGGGATTGATTTTCGTGCACTAATGAGGTCTGTGTCCTCTATGGGTAGTTCTGGTGGCGCCTCTACGATTCCTCAACAGCTTGCAAAGCTTCTATTTACACTGCAAAAAAGGTCTCAAGACAAAGACGAAACAAAATCGACAACTGCAAATATTCTTGGAAAGTTTGGACGGATAAATGAAAAAGCACAAGAACATATTATTGCGACAAGGTTGGAACAAACCTATACCAAAAAGGAAATTATTACAATGTATTTGAATCAGTTCGACTACCTGTATAATGCGGTCGGTATCGAAAATGCTGCGAAGGTGTATTTTAATAAAAAAGCAATAGATTTATCAAAAACAGAGGCAGCAACACTGGTTGGTATGTGTAAGAACCCTGGATTGTATAACCCTCATTCCTATTCAACTAGAAATTATGCCCGAAGGCTATCGGTTAAAAATAACATAAAAATTGAGGACGTCAAACAAATTGACATCAATGAAGCCCGGTCTAAAGATTCTTTAAGGGCAATCAGTAGAAGAAACCAAGTCCTTTTCCAATGGCTAAGAAATAGCGAAAGTAATAACCCTGTTCTTAATTATAAATTAACTCGAAATGAATATGACTCATTAAAGGGAACGCCGATTATTATCGATTACACAACTGTCGATCATAAAGAAGGATTGGCTCCTTATTTCAGAGAAAGCTTGAGGCAAGAGGTTAGTAAATTACTAAAACAAAAAAATAAAGATGGGGAATACCAATTTGCCAAAAAAGATGGTACACCCTATAATATCTACAGGGATGGTCTTAAGATTTACACAACACTAAACACCTCTCTTCAACAAAAAGCAGAAGCCGCTGTGGTCAAGCACTTGAGCGGAGTAGATCCATTAAATAAGTCGGCTAAAGCCGTTCCTTCACTTCAGCAAAAGTTTGACAGAAACAACAAGGGGCTTCGTCGTTTTCCTTTCTCCAATACACTAAGTAAAGAAACGGTCAATTCAATTTTGAACAGAGCAAAACGGGGAAGCGCAAGGTACAGAGCAATGAAACGCGGTGGGTATAGTACGTCTGAAATTGACAATGCCTTCACGAGGCCTACTTCTATGAATATTTTCAGTTGGAAAGGCGAGATTGATACCTTGATGACCCCTCTGGATTCGATTAAATATTACAAATCGTTTTTACATACGGGTTTGATTTCTATTGACCCTAAAACGGGTTTTGTAAAAGCCTGGGTCGGTGGAGCTAATTTCAAACACTTCTCCTATGACCACGCCCGTCAAGGTAAGCGTCAGGTTGGTTCTACCATTAAACCATTTGTGTATGCAACTGCTTTGTCTATGAAGGTTGTTAATCCGTGTACGGAGTTTACAGAAGAAGAGCACTGTGTGGATATTGTAGATGAAAACAATGTATTGATAAAGAAGTACTGCCCTGGGGGTGATGCCGCTGAAACGGTTAGCCTTGGTATTTCAAAGTCATCGAATCCGACAACAGCGGGAGTTATGGGAAGAATGGGGCGCTTCAATTCTTTTCTAAAAACGGGAGGGCCATTTCAAATAGATAAGCTTTTAAGAAAAATGAACATCTTCTTAAGACCAGAGGACCTCGTGCCAGCGATGTGTTTAGGAAGTATGGACCTTTCATTATATGAGCTTGTTTCGGCGCAATGTGTCTTTGTAAACAAAGGCGTATATAATAAACCAACTACAATCATTCGAATCGAAGATAGAAATGGAAAAAGAATCTATGAGGCGCGACAAGAACGAGAAAAAGTAATGAGTCCAACCGTTGCTCATGAAATCCTTAAAATGATGCTCGGAGTCGTTCAAGGAGGAACAGGTTCTAGCCTAAGAGGAACTTGGAAACCATGGGGGGGCGTAACGGCACAAACCGCAGGTAAAACGGGAACAACTCAAAACAACTCTGACGGTTGGTTTATGGGGCTTACTCCAGACCTAGTAACAGGTGTTTGGGTAGGCGCTGAAGACCGTTCCGTTCGCTTTAAGACCATGCAATGGGGTCAAGGTGCTCGCATGGCTTTACCTATATATGGGTATTATATGCAAAAAGTATATGCTGATAGTAAATTAAACTTTTCTATCGAGGACTTTACCGTACCGAAGAATTACAACCCCGAAGAATTCAAATGTGAACAAAATACCACTCCAGGAAACAACGGTTTAAGTGGTGAAGAACCTGATTTTTAAAATATGAATAAACAAGTAGGAAACGTTCAAGAAGCCTTAAAAGGCCTCGACAACGGAATGACACTAATGCTCGGGGGATTTGGCCTCTGTGGGATCCCTGAAAACTCAATTAATGAAATCGTAAAGCTAGGGACAACCAATCTAACATGCATCAGTAACAACGCTGGAGTTGATGATTTTGGACTGGGCTTACTACTACAAAACCGTCAAGTCAAAAAAATGATTAGCTCCTATGTGGGAGAAAACGACGAGTTTGAAAGGCAAATGCTTTCAGGGGAGCTTGAAGTTGATCTTATTCCACAAGGAAGCCTTGCCGAAAGGTGTCGGGCTGGTGGTGCTGGGATACCTGCGTTTTTCACTCCTGCCGGTTATGGCACCGAGGTTGCGGAGGGAAAAGAGGTTCGGGTTTTTAACGGCAAACCACATATTTTAGAAAATGCACTTCATGCTGACTTTGCAATTGTGAAAGCTTGGAAGGGAGATACGGAAGGAAATTTAATTTATAAAGCAACTGCTAGAAACTTCAACCCAATGATGGCGATGGCAGGAAAGATCACTATTGCTGAGGTAGAAGAGCTTGTTCCTGCGGGGTCACTCGATCCTAATGAAATTCATACCCCAGGTATTTTTATCCAACGGATTTTTCAAGGAGAGAAGTTTGAAAAGAGAATAGAACAACGAACGACAAGAAGCAAATAACATGGCATTAGATAAAAACGGTATCGCACAAAGAATTGCGCAGGAGCTTAGGGACGGTTGGTACGTCAATTTAGGAATTGGTATTCCGACTCTTGTTGCAAACTATATCCCAAAAGGAATAGAAGTAGAATTTCAATCCGAAAATGGCGTACTAGGAATGGGGCCTTTTCCTTTTGAAGGAGAAGAAGATGCAGATCTAATTAACGCTGGGAAACAAACAATTACCACCATGCAAGGAGCTTCCTTTTTTGACTCTGCAACATCTTTTGCAATGATTAGAGGGCAGCATGTTCAGCTCACCGTATTGGGCGCCATGGAGGTCTCAGAAAATGGAGACATTGCCAACTGGAAAATCCCTGGTAAAATGGTAAAAGGAATGGGTGGAGCTATGGACCTAGTGGCTTCTGCAGACAATATTATCGTTGCAATGATGCACAGTAATAGAGCCGGTGCATCTAAGCTTTTGAAAGCATGTTCCCTTCCGTTAACAGGTGTTGCTTGTGTTAAAAAAGTAGTTACGGAGCTTGCTGTTCTTGAAATAAAAGATGGTGCATTTCATCTTATTGAAAGAGCTCCAGGTATAAGCGTCGAAGAAATCCAATCTAAAACCTTAGGGAAACTTATTATAAATGGAGACGTTCCAGAAATGAACCTTTAATTTTCATGATCACATTAGAACATAAATATAAAGTTACTCTTGAGGCCGCAGTTGAAGCCTCGAAAATAATTATGGAGGTCTATGAGAATGATTTTGGCACCATTATAAAAGACGACGGCTCACCACTGACAAAAGCTGATTTGGCATCTACAAAAATCATTCACAAACACCTTGAGCCATTGAACATTCCTATTACCGGGGAAGAAACCGACAAGCTCCCTTTTTCGGAAAGAAAAACCTGGAAAGAATGCTGGTGCGTGGACCCTTTAGATGGCACCAAAGAGTTTATCAATAGAAACGGGGAATTTGCTGTAAATATAGCGTTACTTAGAGATGGGAAAGCCGTTTTTGGTCTCATCGCTTCTCCTGTTCAAAAAATCATGTACGTTGGTGGTTCAGAAACAGGGGTCTATAAAATCGCCTTCAAGGATATTGATTTTTCAGAAAACTGGGAAGCCCTTTCTGCACCTGTTCAGGTAAATGACCCCATGGTAATGACTTGCTCTAGAAGCCATCACTCAGGCGCTGTTTTAAACTTCATCAACGAGCTTAAAAAAATATCACCAACCATTGAATTTGCTAAAAAAGGCTCCTCCTTAAAGTTCTTTGACCTTGCAAGTGGTACTGCGGATGCTTACCCGAGATTTGCGCCTACCATGGAATGGGATATTGCTGCTGGTCAAGCCATATTAGAAGCCTTAGGGGGCTCTGTTGTTCACGCCGAGACAGGTCTTCCATTAAACTATAACAAAGAAAACCTGACCAATCCTTATTTCATAGCCAAAACGAAACCACTATTAGCTTTGTCTTGATGAAAAAAATTGCATTCTTGTTTTTATTGCTGTTTGCTTTTTCGACGCAAGCACAAGAATCTTTGTCTGTCCACTCCTTTTTTAGAGACCAAGAACAAAAACCTAGTTTCGATAGAAATAAAGAGGCTGCTAAGTCAAAAACATCCGTATTAAAAGACTCCAATAAGTTCTCCTTTACTGAAAAATTTAAAAGGGCCTTTTTAGACCAATATCTTTTTGAGGTTCATGAAAAAAATGTCAATCTATATATCTCTCCCGTTGTTAATTTTCAACTTGGACAAAACTGGCTGGATTCAGATGGGCCATCTTTATTCCAAAACACAAGAGGTCTTTATGTAAAAGGTGAGCTGTTAAAAAACTTCTCCTTTTGTAGCGCATTTGTAGAAAATCAGGCTCGATTCAGTGACTATGAAACAAGCTTCATCGCCAACCATGGGGAGTTCTATCCAAATGCAGCCACACAACAGCAAAATGGTGTCGTATCAGGAAGCGGTCGCACAAAGCCTTTTAAAGATGGCGGATTTGATTATGCTTTTGCCATTGGGTCCTTTCTTTATAAACCCCTAAAAAACCTTGAAATAAGGGCTGGAAATGCCCCTGCTTTTATAGGGTCAGGATACCGATCACTAATCCTATCAGACAACAGCTACCAAGCTCCAAGTATAGACGTCAAATATACCTTTCTAAAAAAATGGAGCTATGGCCTGAGAAGAACACGCCTCTTTAACTTGATTCGTAAAAACGCATACGCTACCGTTGAAGGTTATTATCAGCCTAAGGCATCCGCTTTACACTATTTAACTTGTGACATCAATACTAAAATAACCATAGGATTCTTTGAAAATACGATATGGACCATGGGAGACACAATTACGGAAAAACCAAATGGCCTGTATTACGCACCTATCCCGTTTCTTGGCTTAACACAATCAGAAAACTTCTCGCTTTATGGTTTTGACGCTACTGAGTCTGTTGGGGAAAAAGTACGCTTTTACCAACAACTTGTGCTTTCAGGGTTTGATATATCGCAGATGGGGTTCCAGTTGGGTGTTCGCTTTTATGACCTTCTTCCTAACTCAATGTTCCAGGTCGAATACAATAAAGTCGGGTCCAACCTTTATGATGGAGCGACCCCTAATATGAGCTATACGCATTACAATCTGCCTTTGGCGCATCCAAAAGGACAAGGTTTTGACGAACTCGTCATTCGGGCAAATGTTTCAATGAATCGTTTTTATGGGGAAAGTAAAACGGTTTGTTATTGGCTAAAAAATTATAAGGAACGCGGCCTTCTTCCGATGGATCATGAAAGTGCCGCGATTGAAGACATGATTATCCACAAGCAATTTGAATTAGGGTACCGCATCAACCCTAAGATCAACTTTTGCTTGTTTGGCAGAGCTGTTCTTCGTGTTTCTGATATTGACCCCACACAATTACTGCTCCATGTAGGATTAAGTACGAACCTTTTTAATAGCTACAATGATTATTAAAAAACCCCTTCTATTTGTTTTTATAGCCCTCTCTTTTAGCGCCTGGAACCAAAACGATGTGGGTTATTTAAATGGTGCTTTTGTTACAGCGTCTACATTAACAAATGAAGGTCCTGCAGATAGTACATTGTCAAATAATAAGGGGCATACAGACCAGAGAATTGGTCTGCGCCTCAAAAACACAAGTTTTGGATTCAGTCTATTTAAGGCTTCTCCAAAAAACATAAACCTAATTCCCTTAATTGACCTTGGTGCTCAATATAATGATGGTGTTCAGCATAGAAATGGTATAGGCTTTCTTATTGAGGCGCGACCTATTAAAAAAAGCTACATGCGCATCGGTGGGCTCGTTGATGTTTCCAATTCTACGTTACTGAACCCGGGGAATATAAACGTTTCTGATCTCGGTAAATCACAAGAGCTATGGTTTTTACCTATGACAAGGTTAGCATATACACCGAATGAAGTCTTTTCTTTTCAGGTGGGTTATGATAAAAACTTTATAGGAGATGGACGTCGCTCTTTGTTTTTGAGCGACTATGGAAAACCAATGCCATTTGGACAAATAAGAGCTCAATTCTGGAACATGGAGTACAGTGTGAATTATCAGTTTTTATCCGAAAACTTCAATGGCCAAAGACAATCAAAGTATGTAACAAGCCATTATTTAAGCTGGGACATCCTTCCGTGGTTGAACCTCGGAGTTTTTGAGGCCGTCGTTTTTCAACCTAAAGACACTTTGCTCAATCGAGGGTATGACGTCGAATACCTTAACCCTTTTGTTTTTTACAGGCCGCAAGAGTATTCCATGGGCTCCTCAGACAACGTGGTCATTGGGGCAGCGCTAAAAGCGACCTTAAAAAAGACAACCCTCTATTCACAAATTGTATTGGATGAGTTTTTACTTTCTGAAATACGTGCAAGAAGCGGCTGGTGGGCAAATAAATTTGGTTTACAGGTCGGAATCTCTGGTTCTTTAGATTTAGGGCTCTCATTTCTAACATATCGCATAGAAGGGAACATGGTCAGACCCTACACCTTTTCCCATCTGACACCACTTCAAGTTTATGGGCACCTAGGGGCACCGCTTGCACATCCTTATGGCAGTAACTTTTCGGAATTGCTAACTGAGATAAATTGGAAAAAACGGGTAGATGGCAAGTTAAAGCTGAAGCTGATTGCTTCATTTGGGTTTCAAGGCCTTGATTTAAATGACCTAAATTACGGTTCTGACATCTACCAAAGTTATATCAACCGACCCAATGATTTTGGGAATTTCATCGGTCAGGGATTAAAACAGACCTTTTTCAGGACAAATACGCGGGCTTCCTATCACCTTTCAAATAAGGGAAATATACATGCCTTTGCAGAGCTGCAAACACAGTACATCGAAATGGGTGGTTTTAAAAATTTGAGCTTCTTACCGATGATTGGAATTCGGTCGTATTTATGGAATGATTATAGAAACTATTGAGATGAGCGGAGATCAAAAAAACAATCCCTTACACGGCGTAAAATTGGCAGACATTTTAGAAGATCTGGTTGAAGAATATGGTTGGGAAGAACTCGGATACAGAATCGACATTCGGTGCTTCAATTATGATCCATCTATAAAGTCGAGCTTGAAGTTTTTAAGACGCACACCTTGGGCTCGAGAAAAAGTAGAACGCCTATATTTAAAAACGTTTTAGCAATGCGTAGAAAGAAATCGAATCAATCAAAAATTGCAACTGGAATTGTCCTGGTTTGTATATTTGGGGGCTTTTATTTGTTTTCCTCAAAACCGGAAGTAGTCAAAAGGGTGCTTAAAAAAACAATCAATTACACGAAACTTAAGGTTTCAGGTTCTTATAGCTCTCGACTAAAAGACAAGATGCCAACGTATATTAAAACGGTTGAACGCACCGGGATCACTCCCTGTCGCAATGCCAAAGATATAGAAACCCGAAGGGACTTATATAAAATAGAAGAAGGCCGATACTACACGATAGATCGCTTAGACTACAGCCATGCTTACCTTTCTGAAAAAGGGAAGGCCTTGTTAGAGCACATCGAAGATGACTTCGGAGAAAAACTGGCTTCAACAGACCTTCACGATTCTCGATTTATTTTAACTTCTTTGACCAGAACAAAAGAAAATGTTCGGCGCCTTAGAAAGAATAACGGAAATGCAAGTGACCGCAGTGCTCATATGTATGGTGGGTGTTTTGACATTACCTATACTCGATTCAAAAATGATAGCAAAAAGCTCACCGCTAATGATGTTTATAGGCTCAAAGAAACTCTTGCTCAAGTCATATTCGAACTCAAAGAAAACGGAAAATGCTGGGCGGTGACAGAGAAAAAACAGCCTTGTTTTCACGTTGTTTCTCGATAAAAAATCGATTTTTTATTTAGACTGCTAGAGCTAAATGTATTCGAATCAGTCTGTAAAAATCAAATCAATATAAGGTACGGCATCGTCCAGTAAGGAAACTCCTTCAGGGTTGGACGCTTGGTAAAAGTTTGCACTTGTTATAGACATTATACCATCTGTATATGGAAAATTCATTTCACTTTTACGCGCAATTCTACCAATGATACTACCAAACTGTCCATTGGCATCACTTAATAAGATGGTTCTTCTTAAAGTGTATGAGGTTTCTAACTGTAAATTAGTCGTTGATCCTGGGGTTACGTAGGAAGTTTCCGATGCTGAAAAAATGTGATTGCCAGAATAAACAGCTAGGTTATTTGTATTGTCAATTATTTCTATCAAATAAAGCGCCGTAGAGATCGCGGGCTGACTTTGGTAACCAATTTCACAGACTTCCTTATTCTCTGACAACACAAACGTATATTCATGAATTTCTGTATCGATGAAGACATCATCCGTATGCCCATTCAAAATCATATTTTAAAAAACTGTTGTAAAGAAAGATGACGAGTGGTCACAATCTGTGATATGGTCATCGGGGTCGCAAGAGGCGATGAATGACCAAAGTCCTAAATAAATAAATACAAAATAAATTCTATGACTAGTCATATTCAAAAAACGTTTCCCTATTGTAGATATTGCCTCAAGAGAACATAAGGCCCAAGAAGCGGCCAAGCAATCCTCTATAATCGTTACAATTCATTATCTTGTTTAAAAATTTTTATGTTAAAATCAATTCTTATTTTCTCTTCAGTTATTGTGTTGTGTGTCAATCAAACTTTCTGGAGTCAATCTATAAGCGTCGGACCTTATCTGCAAGATGCCCATCCTACGGCAATGACTTTTATGTGGGAGACAAACAGCATTGACGAGAGTATTATTGAATGGGGAGCTACAAATAATCTTGGGTCTACGTCCATCGGTACTTTTGTTACGGGTAGCGGTTTATCACGTGTGCACACAGTCGTATTAGAGGGTTTAAATCCAGATACACGTTATTTCTACCGGATAAGTACAGATGATGTTCAAAGCCCTGTTTTCGACTTTATCACCCCTCCCTTACCCGGAAGTGAAAAGAACTTTAATGTTATTTCCATGAGTGATATGCAACAAGACGGATCACACCCTGAGGTCTTTAGCGACATCATCAATAATGAATTAATCCCATTTGTAAATGACAGGTATGGGAATGATTTAGCTACAGATATTGGTTATGTTTTTATTCCTGGAGACCTCGTTTCCGTTGGCGGTAATTATCCCTCTTGGAAGAGCTCCTTTTTTGATCCCGCACAGGCCCTGTTTCAGCATGTTCCTGTGTATCCTGTTGCTGGAAATCACGAACAAAATTCTGCCAACTATTTCAGGTATTTCAATTTGCCTGAAAATGGAACAAATCAAAGTGACTATATAGAGCATTGGTACTACAAAGATTATTCTAATGTGCGGCTTATTGGCCTTGAATCAAATAATGGTTACCGCATTCAGGAGCAGCTTGATTGGTTGCAATCTGTGCTCAATGATGCTTGCGCAAATGAAGATATAGATTTTGTGTTTGCACAGCTTCACCACCCCCATCATTCAGAATTGTGGATCGCCGGCAATACCGATTATACGGGCGATGTCATAGAGAAGCTTGAAACTTTTTCGTCAGGATGCGGAAAGCCTAGTGTTCATTTCTTTGGTCATACACATGGTTATTCAAGAGGCCAAAGTCGCGACCACCAGCACCTGATGGTCAACGTCGCCTCTGCAGGTGGTGCCATAGACAACTGGGGTGAATACGCACAGCAGGACTATAAAGAATATTCAAAAAGTACAGATGATTACGGCTTTGTACTCGTAGAGGTTGAAGCAGGTGAAAACCCTCAGTTTTTGTTGTCTCGCGTGAGTCATGGAAGTTTTGAAAATGGCCTTGTAAACGCTGAGATTAGAGACACCATCAGGGTGATGAAAAACAACACGCCTCCCGACCAACCCATTGGCCTGTTTCCAAATGAAGGTGACGCCCTGCGACCGGATTGCATTACATTTTTAGGTTCTAATTTCAACGATACAAACGGTGGTGTTCAAGGTGCTGTTCATTGGCAAGTCTCCACCGATCCTGGTTTTTTTAGTTTGGTCTATGACGATTGGTTTCAGCATGAAAACTGGTACTTCGATGAAGACCTTGAGGCAGGAATTAGTATGGTAGAAAAAGAAATATCTCTGCTAGATGAAAACTCAAATTATTATTGGAGGGTCCGATACCGAGACAGAAACTTAAGCTGGAGCGATTGGTCAGATGGTATATCCTTTCAAACGACAGAATCTACGCTATCCGAAAACCTATTGCTTAATCCTGGAGCAGAAGAGGGAACAGTAAATTGGACGCAAGTAAGCGGCTCCTTTGAAGCTATTATGAGCGGAGAATGTGCAGGTAACAATTCCCATTCTGGAAACTTCCTATATGCTGTTGGAGGGGTCTGTGATCCTAATGCCTATGGTGAGGGGTACCAAGAGGTTTCCTTACTGGCCTATTCAAACAGCATAGATAATGACGGTGCATATCTTAATTTTGGAGGCTACCTAAGTGACTATTCAGGAAGTGATGTCCCAGAGTTTAAAATTGAGTTTTACGATGCGACAGGCGGAATGATTTCTCAAACAGCCAATTACGCAAGCCAAACGTCAAGCTGGACCTATGTGCAAGATCTGCAAGCCATCCCTAGCGGCACGCGCTCCATTAGGATGATACTAATGGGGACTCGAAACACAGGAACAGACAACGATTCCTATTTTGACGACCTATTTATAAAAGTACAAACGTCAATCGACGATTGTGAAGAGCAAGCTGTCGGTATAGAAGAGCAAGAAGATACTGGACACCTTCAAGTTTTTCCCAACCCTTCTCATGGGAAAATTTCAATGCACGTAGGTGACCCACTCGATGAAAAAAGTTATTTCATAACCAATGCAAAAGGCGAAAAAGTTAAAAATGGAAAACTAAAAAAAGGAGTACAAACGATTGACCTGTCCTCCTTGATGGGTGGGATTTACTTTTTAAACGTAAAAGGACTCACCGAAAGCGAACGCTTTGTACTTCAATAAAACAGTGATTTATGTCCATGAATGAAAATGACAAGACTGAAATTACAAAGCGCATTGTTGATGAGCTAAAAAAGACGCAAGAGGCGATTGCAGATTATAAAGAATCCACAAAGCCTATTTCTCCTGAAAATGCTATTGGTCGTGTTTCACGAATGGATGCAATCAATAACAAAAGCGTTGTGGAAGCTGCACTCCGAAAAGCAGAAGAAAAATTAAGTAAGCTTAAGCTCGTTTTGGGCAAGGTAGAAGAGCCCGAATTTGGGTTTTGCATGCGCTGCGGAAAGGAGATTCCACTTGGTCGAATTCTTCTGATGCCACAAAGTAGAAAGTGTGTTGGGTGTGCACAATAAAAATTCTGTATAAAAAGAAATAAACGTAATACGTTTAGCCCTGGGTCTCAATATTGAAAACCAACATCTAAAATCATACGGGCGAAGACCTTCTGAAAATACCGGTAATGCTAAGTTAAAAAAAACATAAACCGTTCTTTTTCGCGTAAAACATTTAGGGTATCTTTGATTATCAAACTCAGGAAATAAACGTATTACGTTTAGCCCCTCGTTAGCGTTCAAAAAACAAAAAATGAGAAATTCTATTACAATTTTATTTTCATTCTTCATAATGAATTTAAACGCTCAAGTTTGGATAGACCAAAATGCTAAGTGGCACTATGAATTCTGGAATATAGCTAATGCAGGCTATTATGACATAAAAAATACTCAAGACACTATTTTAGGCGGGCAATTGTGTAATCAGATTGAACAAACTCAATACATACTTCCTTCAGGAGCAATACCAGCAGACACTCTATCTTTAGCCACAGAATACACCTATGTAAATTCAGATACTGTTTTTTATTGGAAAGACAATCAATTTTTCACCCTGTTTAATTTTGGTGCTAATATTGGTGACCAATGGTTAATAGGAATAAATGACCCTTCAATGGGTCAATTTGCTTGTAATGACAGTTCATTTGTTGAAGTAACAAACACAAGTTCTATTACTATAAATTCCATGAACTATCGAACAATTACATTAACAACAGTCAACAACTCATCATTAGGTCTCGAAGGTACTTTTGTTGAACGATTTGGTTTTATGGATACCAATATTCCTTCTCTACCATTTCCTCGTTTCATGAATTGTGACAGTACGATAGTCTTTGAATGGAATTATGTAACATTCAAATGCTTTGAAGATCATTCTTTTCCAATATATAATCCATCTGGGGAAGATTGTTTGTCATTTACAGGTATTCAAGATCAGACCCAAACTTCAGCTCAATTTGAATTATTTCCTAATCCAACAACAGATTTCATTAATGTTTTTTCAGATGAAACTGGCACTTTGATTCTTATTGATTACACTGGAAAAAAAATTAAATCTTACAGCATTTCACAATCAAAATTGATTGACTTATCTTCATTTGCTAGAGGTTTTTATATAATTTCTTTTCATAGTAAGTCTGGAACTGTTGCAATGAAGCGAGTATTGAAAATTTAATAAATAACGGAACGCTAACAAAACCTAAACTGCATTAAAACACAGTTTAGCTATAACGTTAACCTTTATTGAATTGATAAATGTCAAAAATTGAATTAGAAACTATCATAGATGCACCAATCGAAAGAGTTTTCGATCTTGCAAGAAGTATTGATCTTCACAAATTATCTACAAAAAATACTAATGAAGAAGCAATAGAAGGAAAGACTTCTGGATTAATTGAATTAGGAGAAACTGTAACATGGAGAGCAAAACATTTTAATGTTTATCAAAAATTAACAGTTGAAATAACTGATTATGATAGACCAAATATGTTTGGGGACGTTATGCTAAAAGGAGCCTTCAAAAGCATGAAACATTTACATAAGTTTGAAAAAGAGGGAAACAAAACTAAAATGATTGATGAATTTGAATTCGAGTCTCCTTTTGGATTGTTAGGAAGGATAGCTAATTCACTATTTCTTGAAAATTACATGAGAAAATTTCTGATTGAAAAGAATAAAGAATTAAAAAAAATTGCTGAAAGTGAAGAGTGGCGTAAATTAATTTAAAACAAAAGGTTAACAATGTGTAAGTTGCATTAAAACGCAGTTTAGCTAAAACGTAAAACCATGTCTAAAACCACCCTGCTTTTATCCTGCTTTTCTTTATCATTCATGCTCTTGAGTTGTCTTTCTGGAAACCCAGATAAAAAATCAATTCTGCTTTTAGAACCCCAACAAAAAAAACATGACACACTTAATTTACTGACTGATCTCTCACCCATATCAGAGAACGGGGAGGTCAACGCTGTCATTGAAATTCCATCAGGCACAACAGATAAATGGGAGTTAGATAAATCAACTGGAGAATTACGATGGGAAATCATTGACGAAAAACCTAGAATTGTAAATTACATTGGCTACCCTGGGAACTACGGGATGATCCCTGGAACGATACTTCCAAAAGAAAAAGGTGGTGATGGTGATCCTTTAGATATCCTTGTTCTTGGACCCCCAGTGGAAAGAGGTCATGTCTTAAAATGTAAAATAATAGGCCTTTTATACCTTAGTGATAGAGGAGAACAAGATGATAAGTTAATCGCAGTTTCAATTGGTTCTAAAATGTATGGCATTAACAGCATCGATGAATTAAACCAGGTTTATAAGGGAGTTACTGAGATAGTAGAACTATGGTTTACAAACTACAAAGGACCTGGTAAAATGGAATCTAAGGGATTTGGGAATAAAAAAGAAGCTATCGATATGCTTACTGAGGCAATCTATGAATATAATTTAAGGCAGAAAGAGGAAGTTCTTTAAAATGAAAAAGATTGTCTTATCCCCTATTGTTTAACCCCTTTTAAAGGTGACGATTCTACGTGATTCCCTTTGTGAATCGATCCAAAATAAGACAAAAAAGACGCCCTAAAAAAAGAGATCGGTAGGTAAATGAATAAATGCGTCTCGACCAAGCTATAGAACTAAGTTGCCATCTTTCAAGTATAATTCGCGTAAATGCACTGACATAAAGATTTTTCTTGATTACTTTACAGAATGAATACTTTCGAAGACTTCAATATCAAAAAGCAACTGCGAAAAGCAATTGACGATTTAGGGTTTGAAAAACCTACTCCGATTCAACAAGAGTCGTATTCGACAATTCTTGGCGGCGGCGACTTTGTAGGTATTGCACAAACCGGAACAGGGAAAACGATTGCCTACTTACTTCCTGTTTTACAGGATTTAAAGTTTTCAGACCAGCTACAACCAAGGGTTTTGATCCTTGCGCCCACAAGAGAATTGGTCATTCAGATTGTCGAACAGGTCGAAATATTAACCCCCTACCTAAGCGTCAGGGTCCTAGGTGTTTATGGCGGGAGCAACAACATCATCGCTCAGAAACAAGCCCTTACCCAAGGAGTTGATATCATTGTAGGAACACCCAGAAGGTTATATGACCTCGCACTTTCGAATCTATTGCGGCTAAAATCAATTAAAAAACTAGTGATTGACGAAGTCGATATTATGCTTGATTTCGGATACAAAACGCAGTTGAAAAACATTTTCGAGCACCTTCCCGTAAAACGGCAAAATATACTATTCTCTGCGACAATGACCCAGTACGTAGATGAGCTAACAGATGATTTCCTAGTAAACCCTATTAAGAAAACCATCTCTATTAGCGGTACCCCTTTAGAGAATATTAGTCAGGAATGTTATGCTGTTCCTAACTTTTATACCAAGGCGAACCTGTTAAAACATCTATTAGAGGATCAAAATGAATTTAGCAAAGTGTTGGTTTTTGTGGCCACCAAGGTTCATGCGGACAGGTTATTTGAGCTTTTAAATTCTGAATCTGAAATTTCTGTAATTCACTCTAGTAAGGAACAAAATCACCGAACTAAATCAATAGAAAAGTTCGTCGATGGTACAAGTAGAATTCTAATTGCAACAGATGTAATTGCTCGTGGAATTGATATTGAAAAAATAACGACTGTCATCAGCTTTAATACGCCATTTTACGCCGAGAATTATATCCATCGAATTGGACGAACCGGAAGGGCCAAACAACGAGGAAGAGCGATTCTTTTTTACACTGAAAAGGAAACCGTTTTAAAGGATTCAATAGAAACCCTAATGAATTATAAGATTCCAATAAGTGAAATCCATGAAGATGTTGTGGTAAGTCACGAACTCACCCCTGAAGAAAAAGAAAAACCCGTAGAACAACTCAATCTCTCAGATAAAAGATCGATAACCGAATCTGGGGCTTCTTTTCATGAGAAATCAGCGAAGAATAGTAAGGCAAAAACAGAAAAGAAAAGTTATAGCAAATCCTTAAAAGAGAAATTCAAAAAACCAATTAGGCGCGGAGACAAAATACAAAACATGAAAAAGAAGAGAAAGAGGTGAGGAATAAGTTTTCTTTAGCAGGAACTATTCGACCCAACAAACATTCATTTTAAAGACTTTAAATCCGCCTTTCTTAGCCTTTGTCATCTTAATCAAGCAGCGCTCACAAAGGGCGTGATAACGCCGCTGTAGGCGTAAATAGAATCTATGCTAGTTTAGAAAATCAGTAAAAGACTTTACCTCCACCCGTTTCGCTAGTTTATATTTCTTTTTCAATTGAATTGTCTTTTCTGAAGCCGCTCGATAGGCTGCTCTTACCTGCTGAAGATTATCTAATTCATTTGGAGTCGGTGCGCCGTAATTACTTTCAACACGCTGCAATAAATTTGTTAAGTTTTCTCTTAGCTGAGGTTCAGCAGCACCAACATAATTATCTCCCGTAGTAATCACCAATGTCGCTTTGTGGGTGTTTAATTTCGCCTCAAGCTTGGTGTTTTTTGAGTCTCTTGCGTAATCAAGATAGGCATCAATACAATAAACATCATAGGCCAAAGACTCCGTCATATTGTAGATCTCCATAACGGTCTCTTGCTTCGAAGCTCTCTCTGAAATCGGGATAGTGCTTTTCGGGTCATAAATTAAATCAAAAGAATGTTCAAACGACTCTTTTCCCTTGGTAATTGTAGCCTTGTATCTTCCAGCGGGAAGCGTAGGTGAGGTAAACCCTGAAAAAGAAAATGTCTTCCCTTTTGCTACTTTTGGCTGCCTCAATTGATAGTTCCATTTAACAATATTGATCCCCATGGATTTACCTGGGGTTAAAGTTGAAACCGTATCGCCCTTAGCATTTTCGATAACCATACTCATTTTACCAAAAGTATGTCGTTTTTTAAGATGGTATTTAATCTTTGCCGCGGTAGATTCGTTCTCGCCCGTGAATTGGGTTTCTGCGCCAAAAGAGCCTGAAAAACTTTGATTTTCATCTATTACTATTGGTTCACTATTGAAGAAGTGAAGTTTTTCCTGAAGGCTTTTTTCATTTAGCTCTCGCAGTGGAGAAATATCATCTACGATAATAACACCTCTTCCATGGGTCCCTAATACGAGGTCATTGGTTTGTTTTTGAAGGGCAATAAAATGCGTAGCTACAGAAGGCATATTATTCGTGAACTTATACCACTTTTCACCCCCGTTTAAAGTAATGAAAAGGCCTAATTCTGTGCCTAAAAACAGCAAGTCCGGATTCACATAATCTACCTGTATATTTCGAACAACTCCTTCAACCCCTGAGGTAATGATACTCGTCCAGGTTTGGCCATAATCAGTTGTTTTGTATGCATAAGGCGTTTTGTCATTTGCCGTGTGTCCATCAAAAACAGCATATGCTGTTGCCTTATCAAGTGTACTTAATTCAAGGTGATAACACCAAGTGCTCGATGGTAAGCCGACGATATTCGCCACTGTATTTACCCATGTGCTTCCGCCATCACGGGTAACTTGAACGTTACCGTCATCAGTTCCTACCCAAATAACCTTTTCATCTAACTCTGACTCTGCAATCGTAAAGATCGTAGTGTGGTTTTCTGCTCCTGAATTATCCATAGAAAGACCGCCAGAATTCCCTTGGTTCTGTTTGCTAGGATCATTGGTAGTTAAATCCGGCGAAATGATTTCCCAAGATTCTCCCATGTCTTCTGACTTATGAAGAAACTGGCTGCCCATATAAATTCGATCAGGTTGTGTTGTGCTCAATGCCATTGGTGCGTTCCAATTGAACCTCAATTTATCATGTCCAGCTTTAGGAAGCGGTTGAATTGTTTTCACCAATTGATTTTTATTATCAATTCTCCACACATTTTCAGCCCCCTGCATCTCAGAATAAACAATGTTTTTAGTGGTATGCTTTAAGACCCTAAAACCATCGCCTGCACCTACAGATTTCCAATCTCTAGCTTGTATTCCTCCAGGTGAAGAAGAAGGCCCATACCACGAACCATTGTCCTGAAGACCTCCATAAATATTATAAGGCGTCTCATTGTCTAGACTAATATGGTAAAATTGAGAAAGTGGTAAGTTCTCCACGATTTCACAAGTTGTTGCACCGTTCCAACTTCGATAGACCCCGCCATCTGTTCCAAAAAACATGATGTCAGAATGTATATTAGAAAATGCAATGTCATGAATATCACTGTGCATATTTCCCAGCCCCTTAAATGTTTTACCTCCATCTCTAGAAATCGATCCCCTCAAGCCTGCTTTACAGACTACGTTTTCATTTCTAGGATCAACAACAATTCTTGAAAAATAAAATGGGCGAACTGTAATTTCAAAGTCGTTGTTCATTTGCTCCCATGTTTCTCCCATGTCGGAACTGCGGTACAGTCCTTTATCTTCTTTTTTCTCTGCCTCGATAACCGTGTAGAGCACATCAGGATTGCTTTGTGCTATAGCAACACCCATTCTGCCTAATTTTCCTTCAGGGAGGCCTTTATGGATCTTATTCCAATTGTTTCCTCCATCGATAGATTTATATAATGCACTATTTTCACCTCCGGAGTCAAATGACCACCCAGTGCGTCTAAATTCCCACATAGATGCATACAAAACCGAGGGGTTTCTTGGGTCTATAAGTAGGTCTGTACATCCTGTTTTGGCGTTTACATAAAGGATCTTTTGCCAGGTTTCTCCACCGTCAGAAGACTTAAACACACCCCTTTCTTCATTGTCTCCCCATAAGGCTCCAAGCACTGCTACATAGACCTCTTGAGAGTTCAAAGGGTTCACCACAATACTTGCGATTCGCTCAGAGTTTTCTAGACCTATTTTTTTCCAATTAGAACCCCCGTCTGAAGTCTTATATAAACCATTGCCATAAGAAACACTATTTCTTGTCCATGTTTCACCTGTTCCAACATAAATCGTTTTATCAGGGTCATTTGGATCTAAAGTAACAGTACCGATTGATTGGATATAGTCATCAAAAATAGGGTTGAATGTGGCCCCGCCATCATTTGATTTCCAGACACCACCACCAGCAGCGCCTAGGTAAAGTATTTTATTATTGGTTGGGTGAAGCTCAAGGTCGTTGATTCTTCCACTCATTAAGGCTGGACCAATATGCCTCGCTGATAAATCTCCAAAAAGAGATGCCCCGTCTGTAACCGTTGAATTTTGCGCAAAAGATAGTGAGCTCGTGAATATAAATAACCACAAGGCACTAGAACTAAGGTTTCTCATTGTCTAGGATTCGTATTAAAATTATTTTTTCTCTGGAAAAGCAAACGCTGCGTCGTCTACTTTTGGATTCAAGACAATAGCAGTCATTGAAATCGGTTCTCCCGGCTTACCCTTTACTCCTTGGGACATGCTGAAAGGAAAATAAAGCCCCTCGACTTCTTGATAGTCACTAAAGGTGGTTTCAGCAATCATCCCCTTAGCCGGGCCTGCTTTAATTTCACTTTGCATAGCTATTGGTACAAAATTCTCTGTATCGAAAAAGTAAAAAGAGATCGATTCTTCTTTTTCTCCTTCAACGGTAACAGGTTCTTGAACAAGTTTAATTTTAAAAGTCTCTGTACCCTCTATGATTTCATTACCCATTAATTCAACGGTATACCCTTTCTTTTCATAATCCAAAAATGGGTTTGGGAAATCATTGAGCTCCAGCTTAAAGTTAGCTGCAGACTCCGCGTCGCTCTCTTCTGCCTCCATCGTCATGAAATTATGTGACCACAGCTGTTTACCATCATAAACCTGCTGCTTGATTTCTTTTCCCTGAAATGTAATCACGGTCATTTGACGGCCATCTTTTAGGGTATACATTTCTATGGGAATATCCATGCCTCCTTGGCTCACTTTTGCAGTCATTTTAATCCCTTGAAGGTTGTTCCAAGCCTCAGCTCCTCCAGTATTTTCAATATAATTTGCTATAATCTCCTCTTTGGTTTGGGCAAAATAAACCTGACAAGACAGGAAAAGTACAATCAGGGTAAAGAATCTCTTTTGTGGCATTTTTATAGGGTTTTAGTTTTTTTTAGTAATTGTCTAACAAGATAACTCTTTTCTCTATTAAACCTCCTTTTTTCACGCTTCTTAACATAAGGACTGCCTCGCCATAGCGTTTGTTTTTTAGCAAGGATCTCCTTGTTCCCAAGGTGCTCATCTTAAAAAATTAGGGCATAAAAAAAAGGGCGCCTTTCGACGCCCTTCATATTTTTATTACTGTAATCTAATTACTTGATTACAACATTCGTGTTTGAAAGTAAACCGTTTGTGTTTACAGAAACAACATACGTTCCTTTAGCAAAACCTTCAGTAGCGAAAGTAATTACTTGCGAACCATTCGTGCTTGAAGCAGATTGAGTAGCAAGAACTCTTCCTTGAAGATCCATAATAGAAACAAAAGCTTCTGAAGTAAGTCCTTCCATAGAAATATTTACTACGTCTGATGCTGGGTTAGGATAAACGTTAATGTTCGCCATGTCAAGATCTAAAAGACCTGAACCTGCATCCGTTCTTAATACCGCACCTGTCAAAAGATCAGTACCAAAGTTTCCTGCAGAAACACTTGATAAAACCGCTCCGTTAGAAACGATCTCCCATCCAAATGTTCCATCTGGACTTGTTCCATCACCATACTGAAGACCATCTCCATAAGAATCATACAATTCAAATGAGTAGCAATCTTCTCCAGCTGGTAAAGCAACTTCATGAACCATTGTAGTATTAGCATCAGGACCACCTGCTCCAAAACTGTCATCGGTACCTGCTTCGTAAGGACCACCTGAAGCTACAGTTGCTCCAGTAGAGCTCTTGATCGCCCAAGAAGTCTCAAGTGCATATAGGTCAGTAAATACATTCACTGTAATAGCCAAGCCAGATAAAGGCGCAACGTTTACGACTTTTTGGATTGTGTTATTTGTAGTCAAACCGTCATTAGTTGCTGAAACAACAATGTCTAAAGTAGTTGCTCCTGTAACACTTACGTTTCCAAGGTCAACAGTTTCAAATGCCCAAGAAGCAAGATTTCCTGACCAGTTTGTAGTTGATAATACTGTAGCACCATCATAAACCATAATCTCAGCAGCCGTTAAAGCATCTGTCCCTAGGTTCTGAAGGTCAACAGTTACAGCAACATCTCCAGCACCACAAAGTGCCGCATCTCCGTTGTAACCAATAAGACCAGCGTCAGTTCCTTGAAACTGAGAAGGGCAAGCTTCGATACCTGAGTAATGAGCTGCATCACTTAACTGTCCAGAAACATTTACAATTCTATCTGGGCAAATTGTATAAATCGTTGGGAAGAAAGCAATTTGATAAGGTCCGTTTATAGAAGCGTCATCAATGATCGGAAATGCAGTTCCTGCCAACCAATCACCTTGAGTGTTTCCACCTGTACCTTCTAAGTCAGCTTGAGTTGTAGAATTGTCTCCTTCAAACCACAATACCATTACATCGTCAGTCGTGTTTGCAGAAACTCCAGGAAAACCAGCTGGTCCGTGATTTACATATAAATCTTCTAGCGCTCCTGTTTGGTGGTAGCCCCAACACGGTCCACACCAGGTTGCACTTACGTCCATAACTACTGAGTAGCCTTGGTCTAAATAAGAGTAAAGATTGTGCTCAACTCCATTAATGTCTGTCGCTGTAAAGTCTGGAGCGATGCTTCCGTCAGGAAGTTGGGCAAAGGTGTTGCTTGAAAACAAAGCCGAGCAAACCAATGCTGAAAGTAAAATTTTTTTCATGTTTTTGATTTTTTAGTCTGGTAAATTTATAACATAATAATGATATTACGAAATGTTTAAACGGCTATTATCCCCAGATAAATCCATTTACAGGGTATTAAAGAGGTTTCTCCCAATAACATTAGACATGGAGCGGTTAAAAAAGAATAAAAAAGTAGCGTAAAGTGAGGTGAGGTGAGAAAATTAAAAAGCCATTCCATAGCTAAGGCCAACAGGTTTTAAAAACGAAGTCCTGAAAAAGGAGAGGCTTAAAAGAATTTCCTTTATTTACCTTTAAGAAACATTTCAATAGCACCAACCATAGATGGGGCTTTTGGATGTGGCGCCCTAATATTTGGTTCTAGGCCGTTTTTAATAGCCGCTGTAGCAGTTGTTGCTCCAAAAGCGGCGATTAATGTTTTGTTCTGCTTAAACTCTGGGAAGTTTTTAAACAATGATTCTATTCCTCCTGGGCTAAAAAACACAAGAACATCATAAAAAACATTCTCTAAATCCGATAAATCAGCAGCCACGGTTCGATATAAAACAGTTTTTGTGTATTTAACATTGTGCTCATCCAAGGTATTTGGAATTACATCACGAAGAATATCAGTACAAGGAAGCAGTATTTTTTCAGATTTATGTTTCTTCAAAATATCCATCATATCATGAATCCTTTGTTTACCAAAGAAGATCTTTCTTTTTCTGTATGCTACATATTTCTGTAGATATAGTGCTACCGTTTCTGAAATACAAAAGTATTTTAGACTATCAGGCACTTCGTGTCTGGTTTCACGGGCTATTCTAAAAAAATGGTCTGCTGCCACCTTAGAGGTGAGTAGCACCGCAGAGTAGTCTGCTAAATTAATACGCTGACCTCTAAATTCACTGGCGTTTACACCCACTACATTGATGAAAGGTCTAAAGTCAATTTTTAAGTCGTGTTTTTCAGCTAGATCGAAATACGGAGATTGATCATTTTCTGGTTTGGGCTGGGAGACAAGGATCGTTTTAATGGCCAAAATGTTTTAGTTAATCAAATGCTAAATAATCATATTTTACCAACAAAATAATACCCTAATACAATAAGGGGAAGTATTTCGAGGGTGCAAAGATACAAAATTATATATAACCATCTGAATTTATTTGCCTTAGCATAGAAAACGCCCTTGATTCCTTTTGATATGGGCAGGGAGAGAAGTGCTGCAAACACAATGTATTGAATCCATTCTTTATAGGCTGTATTGAGTAGAACGAGCAAAGCAAGGACCAGCAACAAGAGCCCCGTAAAGCTATAGGTCTGCTGGGTAAACAGGCCCAAGCTTTTGCCAAAGGATTTGTCGCCAAACAATAAAGAGGCAAAACGATAGCTGATCAGGCCGTAAAACAAATAACCCGTCGTGACAAAGAAGGTTATTTGCATAAAGGACTCGGCAACTATATTCGTATCAAGAACCGAAACCAGACATATATTCATCGATATCATCAAGTTTAAAACAAGCATCGCATTCGCGAATGAAGAGATCTTCTCTGAGTCATTTAGGGTTGAATCGTATGTTTTAGACGAAAAATAATTCTTATAGACCAATAGAAATAAATTCGGGCAGCTCAATCTCGATAAGCCAACAAAGCCAAAACAAACCAAAACCAAAGCCAATAGCGTGTTCTTTACTACTATTTCTCTTGGAAAGAGCTCAAGAACAAAATAGAAATGGAGTGAATCGTTCATATTCGTTATCAAAATTAAATAGAAAATAAGAAGAACCCCTCAGATAATTAGTAATTTTGCACAGTCTTTTAAAAACATAAGCTATGAAAACAGACCAATATACACACCCAGATTATTATGCGATGGATGACCTCTATTCGGATGAACATAAATTAGTTCGCGACGCGGCAAGAGCGTGGGTTAAAAAAGAGGTGTCCCCTATTATAGATGATTGTTACGAAAAAGCAATTTTTCCAAAGCACCTTATACCTGGGCTCGGAGAAATTGGCGCCTTTGGCCCTTATATTCCTGAAGAGTATGGTGGGCCAGGTTTAGACCAAATATCCTATGGTCTGATTATGCAAGAGTTGGAACGATGTGACTCTGGTCTTCGTTCAACGGCTTCTGTTCAATCTTCTCTAGTCATGTATCCTATTTGGAAGTATGGTAGCGAAGAGCACCGAACTAAATTCTTACCCAAGCTTGCTTCGGGAGAATTTGTAGGTTGTTTCGGTTTAACGGAACCAGATTTTGGGTCCAACCCTGGAGGCATGCTTACCAATTATAAAGATGATGGTGATCACGTCATTCTCAATGGGTCTAAAATGTGGATTTCAAATGCTCCTTTTGCTGATATTGCTGTTGTTTGGGCAAAAAACGAAGAAGGTCGTATTCATGGTATTATTGTAGAAAGAGGAATGGAAGGATTTTCTACACCTGAAATGCATGGGAAACTCTCTTTGAGAGCTTCTTCTACTGGTGAGCTTATCTTTGACAACGTTCGTGTTCCTAAATCAAATATTCTTCCTGGAAAATCAGGATTAGGAGCGCCCCTTGGGTGTTTGGATTCAGCAAGATATGGTATTGCATGGGGTGCTCTAGGTGCAGCTATGGACTGTTATGACCAAGCCTTAAGATACTCTAAAGAAAGAATTCAATTTGATGTGCCTATTGGTAGTTTTCAGCTTATTCAAAAAAAGCTTGCTGAAATGATTACTGAAATAACAAAAGCGCAATTACTTACCTTTCGTTTAGGACAGCTTAGAAACGACGGGAAGGCAACGACAGGTCAAATATCGATGGCGAAAAGAAACAATGTTGAAATTGCTTTAAACATAGCGCGGGAAGCAAGACAAATACATGGTGGAATGGGAATTACAAGTGAGTACTCTATGATGCGCCATATGGCGAATTTAGAGTCCGTAGTAACCTATGAAGGAACACACGATATTCATTTGCTAATTACAGGAATGGATGTGACGGGTATTCCTGCTTTTGCTCGAGACCTTCCGAAGTAGCTTAAAACTCATCTTCTGGCTTCAGCTCTTCACCCCGAAGCAGCCGAACACGTTTCCTAGCCTCGTGGGCGTACAAGCTCCCAGGATGGGATATTAATAGCTTTTTATACCGCTCCAAAGCATTGTCTGCATTGTTTAATTTGGTTTCAACAAGTTCTGCAGCCTTAAACATGGCATCGTCAGCAAGGATGTCTGATTCATGAAACTTTATAATGTCATCATAAAAACCGATGGCTTGATTCCATTCCCCATTAAGAGACATGGCGTGAGCCCTTTTGTAGAGAATCTCATCAGCTAAGGAATGAAAGGGGTAGTTAACTTGTATGCTGTCAAATAAAGAAAAGGCCTCTAAAAACTGCAATTGCTCAATATAAAGGTCTGCTTTAGAAAACCAGGCCATCGCAATATAGTTTGAATCTAATCCGTAATTGTCAGTGATCATAATAGATAAATCCAAAGCATCATTCGATAATAATTTAGATGTCGATTGCTTCAGCACATCAAGCTGTGATTGCGCAAATTCAAATTCACCTTCGTAATAAAAAATCCGCGCATTTTTAAACTTTGCACGATTTCCTATTATTTCAAAATTAAAATCTTCACTGATCTGCATGTATAACAAAGCCGCATCCCAAACATTTCCTTTTAACAATTCGATATCTGCCCTGAGCATTTTAACCTCAGCCTTCATGATGTCAGTAAGCGATCTAGATTCATAGGTTTTTATAAGAAGCTCAAGCGCTTTCTCTTTTTCACTCGCATAATAAGCTAATATTTCTGCGTACTCCATTAAAACAGACAGTGTCCTTGAGGTAATAGGGCCGATTGTTTGAAGCGCCAATTCGTAATTCATGAGCACGTTGTCTAACTCCTCCCGGGTATACCTTTTGATTTCAGTAATTTGAATATAACCAACATGTAAAAGACCCTTTAGACACATAAATTTAAGGTCTGAGTTACTGGTCATGTCTTTCGCCTCTTGAAACGCTTTAAGCGCCGTAGAAAAATCTTTGTTTTCAGAGCAGGTTTTAGCGAAAGAATACAGCCTCATTCCATTGGCTTTAGAACGAAGGTCTACAGCTACAACTTGATTATAGACACCAGCAAAATTATCGACCTGCATATAAAGCCATATTAATAGCTCCGAAAAAACGACACTAGAGTTCACCTTTTGAGCAAGTCCAAAAAGCTCTTTTTTTAACAGAAGAAAGTCAGGGGCTTGCTCTTTTGACAAGTCAAGCCTTCTCAATAGTGCTTTTTTTACCGATTTATCATAATAATCATGCGTTTCTAAAAGCTGCATATAAGTCTGCACCATCGCTTCTTTATTATTAGTCTGTGCATACAAGTCTGCCTCTTGAAAATGAAAGGGATAGTTTTTGAATTTTTTCTTTGAGTTCTCTAAAGCTCGTGTGGCTAGGTCAATTTTTGATAGAGACAAAAAAGAATTAAACAACGCAATCCCTGTAGATGGACTCGTAATGTGATCCGATAGGAGGTTTTCATATATCTTTTTTGCTTTTACTGCTGTTCCTTGCTGCTCATAAAAATCCGCAAACTGAAACTGCAGAACCAAGTTGCTTGGGTCTTTCGAAACCGCCTTTTTTAAAATCTTTTCTGCCTTTTTCTCCTCGTCCGTCGCTATTAAACATTCCAACAATCGATTAAGGTAGATCTTATTTGGATTGGTGTTGTAAATACCCTCGTAATACCCCTTGGCTTTTTCAAATTCACCTTGTGTATAATAGTGGTCTGCAAGCTTAATGTCTGTATCCGTTTGGGCCCAGGAGAGTTGAACAAAAAAAACAAAAAAAAGGATAAATAAACGGCTCATTCCTTTTCAATCATTTGTTTAACAAACCTGCTTAAGTCGACGTGAAGAGAGTCGTAGATGCCGAAAGACGATGTTTTAAGTCGCTCGTAGTCTTGCAGAAGTACAAATATTTGTTCGTTTTTTGTGCTTTCCAAATTGATATAATTGTCATACTGGTCTCGCTGACCATAGCCATTCTCAACATCGGAAAGTAACCCGCGAAGCTGCATTTCTTCTTCTTCAAATGATTTCTTTAGCATAACACCTGTGCGGCCTAGTGCCTCAAGCAATCGACGCATTCTTTTATAGGTATCAACTTTTCTGCCCAATTCAAGATCAATTGTATCCGAATGGTAGTGAAACTTTATCGAACGCTCTAACTCGCCTGCGTTGTACTTCATATCATGAATCGTATCAATGAATTCCCTTTCAAATGTGGCTTGATTCATTGATAGCTCGCTTTGCAATTTCTGAATTTTCGCTTGCTGCGTCTCTTTTTGCAAGTCTGAGCAGGAAAGTAAAATCAAGAAGGTGAAAAACAGAACTTTGTTCATTTGTTATAGGAATTACTTTTTAGTGATCATATCAAAGCCGGTGTACTTTCTTAATGGCTCTGGAATATTAATCCCTGTAGGGACTTGATTGTTCTCAAGTAGGGCCGCCATAATTCTAGGAAGCGCCAATGCCGAACCGTTAAGGGTGTGACACAAACGTGATTTTTTGTTTTCGTCCTTAAATCTCAATTTTAAGCGGTTAGACTGAAAGGTGTCAAAACGAGAAACAGAGCTGACCTCTAGCCATTTTTCTTGCGCAGCAGAATAGACCTCAAAGTCATAAGTGATCGCTGCTGCAAAGCCCGTATCTCCACCACAAAGCCTTAACACCCGATACTGGAGCCCTAGTTTTTGTAAAAGGGACTTGATGTGGTCTATCATTTCATGCAAAGCTTTCTCTGAGTTTTCAGGAGTTTCAATACGAACAATTTCAACCTTTTCAAACTGATGCAACCTATTTAAACCACGAACATCTTTTCCATATGATCCCGCTTCTCTCCGGAAACAGGGTGTGTGCCCTGTAAGCTTAATAGAAAAGTTGGGGTCTGGAAGAATCACATCTCTATAAATATTAGTTAATGGTACCTCCGCTGTAGGAATTAAATAAAGGTCGTCTGCACCTATATAATACATTTGACCCTCTTTATCTGGAAGCTGCCCTGTTCCTTTTCCACTGTTTTCATTTACCATTAAAGGAGAAATAAACTCCTCATAGCCAGCATCAACGGCCTCGTCTAGGAAAAACGAAACCAACGCACGCTGAAACCTTGCACCTTGCCCTCTATAAAAAGGGAAGCCCGCTCCGGTAACCTTGACCCCTAGCTCAAAATCAATCAAGGTGTATTCTTTAGCAAGTTCCCAATGCGGCAGAGGGGCTTCTTCTAAAGATGGGCTCGTTCCAAATTCTTCAATAATCTCATTTGCTGTTTCATCTTTTCCCGCAGGAACTTCTTGAGTACAAACATTTGGAAGGGTAAACAACACATCCTGAATCTTTTTCTCTAGAGCCTCTTCTTCTATTTTGAATGCCTGAAGCGCTTCTTTTAAAGCACCCGTTTTAGACTTAAGAACTTTGGCTTCCTCTTGCTTTCCTGTACTAAATAAAACACCTATTTGCTTTGATATCGCATTCAATTCTGTTTCAACATCTTGAAGCTGTGTTTTCTTTAGGCGCCAATCATGGTCCAAAGCAATAATCTGCTCTACCTCTTGTTTCGCATCAATATTTCGCTTACTCAAGCCCAAAAGGACCTCTTCTTTATTTTCTTTGATACGCTGAATTTCAATCATAATCAGGATTTGTTACCAACAAAATTAATCAATTGACTATATAAAAAAGTGTTATCAGAGAGATAAAGCTTTCGCACCTAGTTTTTGTCGTGTTAAAAATGGTTAACTTTTCTTTTTACATGACTTGATTTTATTTAGATTCGTTGCACAACATGAAGACCAAACAAATCAATTTAGCCGTTATACTTCTTGCAGCATCGATGCTAAGTCTTCTTGTTGTTCAATCTTACCAGCTTTACAGTACCTATAATCAAAAAGAAAAAGAGTTAGATTCTAAAATCAGCTCCTTTCAAAATAAGATTGCCTTCAAACATGAAAAGGCAGAGGACTATAGGCGTTACATGAAAATTATTAATAAAGATTTTAGTCTCCAATACCAAGATGTTTTAAAGTCAGAGTTTCAGTCATTGACGTCATCTAAGGAGTCTGTAAGTGTAAGCGATACAACTATTGTTAATAATGGGAAGCGTGAAAAGTATTTAGTGATTCGCGGCCAAGCATACGATTCTCTTACCGGTCTCAGCACAGAGCAAAAGGTTTTAGCAAAAAATTATAAAGAAATTCAAGACGTTTTCAATAACGCTCCTAGTATGATCAAAGGCAGTGATTCAAGCAGTCTTTCTCTTCAGTTAAACCAGCAAGCGGTTCAGCAGATCTTTAAAAAAGCAAAGTATATTAACGAAATGATGCTTGAAGCATTTAAAGACAATGTCTTAAAAAGTCCTCAGCAAAGAATTGATGTGGTGTTTTTAGATTCAATTATCTCATTTGAAATCAAAAAAGAAAGACTCCCAAAAGGATTTACCTTTAGTGTTTTTAATAGCAATGGCGATGCTATTCAATTTGAAAACCCGACCAATCGTTATCAAATAAATGGCTCTAAAAAAGGGCAAAAAAAAGCTAGGCTCTTTCCCGAGAACCCCGTCAGTGAATCCTTGTTCCTTGAAATCTCCTTCCCAAATCACAAGCGTTTTTTAATTAAAGAAATGCGTCTCGCGATCGTAGGCGCTGTGCTCGTCGTTTGTATTGTGCTCGCAGCACTTGTTTTCATGGTTAAAACAATCGTCGAACAAAAAAAACTGTCAGAAATAAAAGCAGGTCTTGTTTCTAACATGACCCATGAGTTTAAAACACCTATTTCTACAATCGCACTGGCCTGTCAGGCTTTAAAAGACCCCGATATCTTAGATGAAAAGCACCTCCCTTTTATAGATCCATACCTAAGTATGATCGAGCAAGAAAATAAAAGGCTTGAAGCTTTAGTAGAAAATATTTTACAAAACTCTATTCTCGAACGAAAGGATTTAATTTGGGACGGCGGGCCCGTAAAGCTCGTTGAACTTGCATCCATCGTTGTCAGAAACGCAAAATTCAGGGTAGATTCAGAAAAATATGACATTCAGTTTACCTCATCAAATTCAGAAATTATTGTTTATGCTCAGGAGTCGCATCTTCGAAGCCTTATGGCCAACTTATTAGAAAACGCAATCAAATACAGCCCCGAACCAGCGAAAATTAGCTTAGAAATAAAACAAAATACAAATAGCGTCGTTTTACTTTTTTCCGATAGGGGAATAGGAATTAAAAAAGAATACTTAAACAAAATATTTGACAAGTTGTACCGTGTTCCAACAGGAGATGTGCACGATGTAAAAGGATTTGGCTTAGGGCTTAATTATGTGAAAAAGGTCTGTGATGGATATGGGTGGGGCATTAAAGTCGACAGCACATATGGAAAGGGCACAACTTTTGAGATAACAATAAATACATGAAAGATTCGAACATAAATATTCTGCTTGCTGAAGATGATGAAAATCTCGGAAAGCTTCTGTGGACTTATTTGAAAAACAAAGGCTTTACTGTCGAACTCGCTAGAAATGGCAGGCAGGCATACGATCTATTTAATGATCCTAAAAACAACTTTGACTTTATGATTCTCGATGTCATGATGCCAGAAATGGATGGATTTACTTTAGCAAAAGAGGTAAGAGAGCTTGACAAGTCTATACCTATTCTGTTTCTCACGGCAAAAGCAATGAGCGAAGACAAACTAAAGGGTTTTGAGATCGGGGCCGATGATTACCTAACAAAACCTTTCTCAATGGAAGAGCTGCTCGCACGCATGAATGCTATTCTTAATAGAACACAAGCAAAGCAGAAGAATATTGGACAAAAGATAAAAGTCGGTTCGATCGCCTATGAGCCCGAGCTTAGAATTCTTCATTTGTTAGAGGGGCCTAAAAAACTTACCACAAAAGAAAATTTATTATTGCGACTACTCGTTAAAAACCAAAATGAGCTCCTTGACCGGCAAGCGGCGTTGCGAGCTGTCTGGGGAGACGACAACTACTTTAATGGCCGTAGTATGGATGTCTACATCGCCAAATTGCGTAAATTGCTTAAGGACGACTCAAATATCGAAATCATGAATGTACATGGTATCGGTTTTAAGTTGCTTGTAAAGCAATAGTATGCAAAGAATCTTTTTTTCGAATTTACTACTCATGGTTCTTTTGAACCTACTTGTAAAGCCGATTGCATTATTTGGTATTGATGCTACAGTGCAAAATAGGGTTGGGCCCGAGAACTACGGCTTGTACTTTTCTCTTTTAAACTTATCAGTTTTATTCAACACACTACTAGACCTCGGGATTAATAATTATACAACAAAAAACTTAGCACAAGATCCTGAAAAAATCAAAAAATACTTTGGGCGCGTTTTTACATTTCGCCTGCTTTTATTTTCTGTTTATTCCATTTTCACTTTCTCTCTGGCTTTGTTTCTTGGGTATTCAGGAAGGCCTTTATACCTCCTTGGGTTCCTTATACTAAATCAATTTTTAGTACTCAGTATTGCCTATCTAAGGAGTCATTTTGCAGGATTTCACTTCTTTAAAACAGATGCCTTTATTTCTATTCTTGATCGGTTTTTATTAATTATAGTTGGGGGTATTTGGCTTTTCTCCTCGCTTGCACCTGAGACAATTAGGATTCAAGAGTTTATTTGGATTCAAACTTTTTGCTATGCCACAACGCTTATTGTTGGGTTTTTATTACTCTTGAAACATATAGAGCGACCATACCTTGAATGGGATTTTAAGTTTGGCTTTCAATTAATACGCAAAAGCTGGCCCTATGCCTTGTTGATAGTATTGATGCTATTGTATACGCGAATTGACGGCGTAATGCTCGAGAGAATCCATAATAATGGGGCTTACGAAGCAGGTGTATACGCCCAAGGGTTTAGATTATTAGACGCTCTTTTCATGTTCGGAATGATTTTCGCTGGTCTACTGTTCCCGATTTTCTCTAAACAATTAAAACAATCTCAAGCCGTGGTTTTAGAACTTGTAAAAACCTCTGCGAATCTTTTATTAGGAGGAATCGTCATTATTGTTTTTGTTACAACCTATAATTCCCCCCTTATTTTGGGTTGGATTTATAACGACATAAACGATGCCGTAGGACCATTTCAGTTTCTGATGCTTGGTTTTTTTCCAATAGGCATGAATTTTATTTTTGGTACGCTACTAACAGCCAATGGAAACTTAACCATTCTAAATTCAATTTCCGCAATAGGGATTGCAGCCAACATTACAATTAATTTAATACTGATTCCTACTTATGGAGCTCTTGGCGCAGCTATTGCTACGTTTGCTACACAAGGAGTGACGGCAATTGCTCAATTTATCTATTGCGTCTATAAGTTTGACATGCCAAGAAAACCTAAGGGTTTACTAAAAATAGGCGGCTTAATCATTGGTCTTTATGTCGTAAGTGACGCTTTACAAAACACGCCCTACCTGATGCTTGTTCAAATTGTTCTAGGGGTCGCGGCTCTTTTTCTCCTGTCCTTGATTGATCTCAAAGCACTTAAGAAACTATTTGTCTCTTCCGGTAAATTCAAATAAATTCTTGCTAATTGAGTTTTACTTGTGTTTATATGTTCTATTTTCGTAACCACAAACGTCAACAATGGAAAACCAAGGTTTAAATTTAACAGAGGAAAGAGAAAAATTACTAGGATTCTTGTTCCGAAGAAGAAAAATAGTGATTGGATTTACCTTCTTTGTAACGATTGCCAGTTATGGCCTATCTTTTCTGATCACGCCATTGTTTTTGTCAACAGCCATTGTTTTTCCGTCCGCGTCTAGTTCCGTTTCATTTTATGAATCTAGAAATGTAAAGGCGTCTTCAATGGACTTTGGAGAAGAGGACCAAGCAGAACAACTTGTTCAAATATTACAATCTTCACGTATTCGTGATTATGTCGTATCAAAATACGATTTAATTAACCGTTACGATATCAGTGATTCAGATCCAAACAAAATGTTTAAGCTCAACAATGCGTTTATAGGTCACTTTTCTTTTGAGAGAACCCGTTTCGGATCTATTAAAATTGACGTTTTAGACGAGGATCCAAAGCTTGCAGCAGAAATGGCAAACGCCGTAGTCAATCTTATTGACACTGTAAAAAATCAAATGATTCAAGAAAGAGCGCTGCCCGCATTCGAAATCACAAAAAGAAAAAAGAAGCAACTCGATAACGAAATCCAGGTGCTCCTTACAAAAATGGACAGTCTCGCCAAACTAGGGGTGGTTTCATTGGATGTTAGATCGCGACTATTTCAAGCACTAGTTGACTCGAAAAACAGTAAAGAAAAAGATGAGATTCGAAAAAAGATTGATGTCAATTCAAATTCTGGATCCTTATTTGACGGACTGGAAAGATCTCGAAATGAAAAAATTAGCAAACTAGAAGATTTCAAAGTTGCCTATGAACAAGCAGAGTCAGATGCATCTACGAATTTTAGCCACAAGTTTATTGTTCAAAGCGCAGATATTGCAGACCGAAAAGACCAACCGAAACGACTTATTTTAACACTTGTTGCTGCAGTAGGGTCATTTATCTTCATTGTCTTTTGTTTACTAATTATCGAACGGTATAGAGAATTAAAGAGGAAGGTTTAAAATGACTATCGGCAATAAAATAAAAATAGCCCTTAGCACCCTTGTTTTAACCGCTATTTTTGCATTATTTAATTGGATGAGGCTCGAGTACCTCGCCTTTTTCCCTGTTGCACTTCTTTTCATTTATCTTGCTACTTTTCAAACGGAGAAGTTTTTCTTATTTATTGCTTTTTTAACCCCTTTTTCAGTAAATATTGAAGAATACGTTGATGGATTTGGCTTATACCTGCCGACAGAACCTTTGCTTTTCGGCTTTATGTTGTGGTTTCTTTTTTTACAACTAAAAACCCCTTTTTTAGATTCTAGGATTTGGAAGCAACCTATAATTGTATCTGTTTCCGCTTATTTGATCTGGCTTTTGATCACATCTATTACCAGTTCAGAGCCTATCGTTTCATTTAAATTCTTACTGTCTAAGCTCTGGTTCATTGTTCCTATTCTCATTTTTGGAACTTATTTTTTTAAGAATCAGGAAAACAGGGTTAAATTTTTATGGTATTTCATTGTTTCATGTAGCCTTGTGGTGTGTTTTACAGTAGCCCATCACTCCCTTTATGGTTTTGGCGAAGAAGAGGGACACTGGGTCATGTGGCCTTTTTTCAAAGACCATACAATCTACGGTGCTATTATTGCGCTATGCCTCCCCTTAAGCCTTTCATTGCTTCGCCAAAAAGGAAGGCCTGCACTTTCTAAAGCCGTCCTGATTCTTATTAATGGCATCTTATTAATGGGCTTAATATTTTCCTATACAAGGGCAGCTTGGCTCAGTGTTTTATGCGCC
>CAJJCU010000043.1 GCA_905182775.1 uncultured Flavobacteriales bacterium | reverse complement strand
ATGCCTCAGCAACATGCTTAGATAAAGCAAGATTTGATTGTCTCGTGGCCAAGGACCGCATGTATACGCGGCTATTTTTAATAGAATTCATCCTGATTCTATCTCCAAGTAGTGCACCGCCCGTTTTTCGCTTAGATGGATCAACGGAAACGACAGCAATCTGCTTGTCTTCAAAATCGACTAAAAAACGACGAACCAGCTCGTCGACCAACGAAGATTTACCTGAACCACCTGTGCCCGTTATTCCTAAGACAGGGACTTTACTCTTTGCAGCCACTTCTCTAATTTCCGTTAATGCTTTTTGATGAACATCCGGATAATTTTCTGCTGCAGAAATCATTCTTGCAATCGCAGGAACATTTTTTTGTTTAATCGAAGAAATGCCTGAATTTAATTCTTCACCAAGACCATAATCACAACGCATAACCAAATCATTGATCATCCCCTGAAGTCCCATTGTGCGACCATCATCTGGATGGTATATTTTTTCAACACCATAATCCTGAAGTTCCTTGATTTCCTCGGGAAGTATGGTTCCTCCGCCTCCTCCAAATATTTTAATCTGTGGCGCTCCCTTCTCACAAAGTAAATCATACATGTATTTAAAATACTCTATATGCCCTCCCTGGTAGGAAGTCATTGCGATGGCTTGCGCATCCTCTTGAATGGCGCAATCAACAACCTCCTCAACGGAACGGTCATGACCTAGGTGGATCACTTCGCAGCCACTTGACTGTATGATTCTCCGCATTATATTTATCGCAGCATCATGTCCATCAAATAGAGATGCGGCTGTAACGATTCTAATTTTGTTATTGGGTTTATATGGGGCTATTGGTTCCATTTGGTCTCCGTTTTAAAAGGCTTCCAAAAGTACAAAATTCAAGTCAAACTTATTTAGGTTTAAAGAAGTTCGTCTCAGGGCTATATTTCTTATTGGACTCCCGACTCAAAAACCCAATAATTTCCGAATTCACTTTTTGCATTGTAATAAAACCCAACACCCATTTCCGTTGCGGTTTTATTAAATAAATTTTCATGGTGTCCAGGGCTATCAATCCATGCATTTAAAACAGCCTCAGGACTAGAATAGCCCGCTGCAATATTTTCAGAGTTCGCAAAACCATTATAAAATTTAGCAATCCTCTTAAAGGTTGAAAGCCCGAGTTTAAGTCCCGAATAGGTTCGGTTATAGGTGGCGTGCTCATGGTAATTTTCATTCGCCATATCTGCAGCATGGTACAAGCTTGCTCTCATCAAACCATCATTAGACTTTAAAGCAAGTAGGCCTTTAGCCAGCCGTTTTTCATTAATTAATTCAAACAACTGATGCTCGAATTCAGCATTCAAAGATAAGACGACCTCCCCTCCGTTTGGATTCTTATGAAATGGAACCGCGCTTCCTGACTCCATCCTCATCGTGAAGGAAGAGACTGAAAACAAAACCAATAAAAGTAAAATACATCTATTCATCTGTGAGGCTTATACCTTTATAATACTTCAGTGAAAAAGTAGTTACACCATTTCTAACCTAGAATTATAATCTGCCGCGGTACTAGGCTCAAAAGGAGGGGTTAAAGAAAGCATATCTTGAAGCCTTAATTTCTCAGGGTATTTAACTGTATGGGTCGTTGTTTTAAAAAACAAAGTACCTATTTGCTGGATCTCATCGAATTCTAAAGGTGAAACAATCTTATAATGAGACTTTAGATTAGACAGTCTTCTGTATACTGGATAGGCAGGCATATTCATTTATATTTACACAAAAGTATTCATTAGAAATTGTAAAACGATAAAGAACTGTTAACGCATAATTTCATAACTTAGCCTTCAAGCATTAAAAATGAACACCTCCCTAAGTAAGTCGGACCTAAACACCTTAAAAGAGGCGGGTAAAAAGCGAAAAGAATTTCGGAAAAAGCTCGTTCAACTTAAGAAGCAACGGTCAAAGAAAATCAATGAAAAATTTAATGACCTTCACGATGAGGAATTTAAGACCATGGATTGCTTGAATTGTGCAAATTGCTGTAAAACTACCAGTCCCATATTCAGAAATGCAGATATCAATAGGTTGTCGAAATATTTAAGAATGAAATCGGGAGCTTTCACTGAAAAATACTTAAGACTCGATAGTGACGATGATTACGTCCTTAAAAAATCCCCTTGCGCTTTTTTAGACGAAGACAATACCTGTCAAGTTTATGATGTGCGGCCACTGGCTTGTCGGGAATACCCTCATACAGATCGGAAAAACGTCCTACAGATCATTGACTTAACGGTAGAAAATACGACCATTTGCCCTGCTGTAGCTAGAATTGTAGAAAAAATTGTGCAATCTTAACTATAGAATAAACAATCTTAAATAAAGCCTGTTAGTTAAATTAGAATGATTGCATTTCACCCCATATACGTTCATGAGATTCCTGAAAACCATCGCTTTCCCATGGGGAAATATGACCTTTTACCCAGACAGCTACACCATGAAGGCACTGTTCAAAAAGACGACTTTTTCGAACCAAAACAGATATTCAAGGATCATGTAACCGACGTTCATTGCCCTATTTATTTAGACCGACTTGAGCGACTTGAAATAAGCAAAAAAGAGCAGAGAATTTCGGGTTTCATTCATACAGAAGCGCTTATAGCCCGGGAGCATACGATTATGGAAGGCACTAGAATGGCGGCAGAAAAAGCCCTTTCGGGTGGCTTCGCATTCAATATCGCAGGTGGAACACACCATGCATTTTACGATAGAGGTGAAGGATTTTGTTTGCTAAATGATCAGGTAATCGCAGCCAAATGGCTCTTAAGAGCACAAACTGTAAAACGTATTTTAATTCTAGACCTCGATGTACATCAAGGAAATGGCACTGCTGCATTGTGTCAAGGAAATAACGATATCTTTTCTTTTAGCATGCATGGGAAAAACAACTACCCCTTACACAAACAAAGTTCTGATCGAGATATAGAAATTAATGACGGAGTAAAAGATGCTGAATACCTCTATTTACTTGAGAAAAATCTCGACGACATCTGCCGCGTTTTTAATCCTGATTTCATTTTCTACCAGGCCGGAGTGGATGTTCTTGAAACAGATAAGCTTGGACGCCTAAACCTAAGCCTTGAGGGCTGCAAAAAAAGAGACGAACTGGTTTTTGAATTCAGTAAACAGCTCAATGTACCAATTGTCACTACAATGGGCGGGGGTTATAGCAAAGAAATAAATACCATTGTTGAGGCGCATGCCAATACATTTCGATCTGCCTTTGACCTGAGAAGCTAAATTCATCTTTAATTTTGATTTCTACTGAGGTAAAATAGTTGTAATTTTGTAATGAAATGAGTGTAATACTATTTCTTAATGATATTGCGGGGACAGAAATTCTGTTAATCCTTGTTTTTGTGCTAATGTTCTTTGGCGCTAAAAGTATACCTAGTATTGCAAAAACAATGGGCAAAGCCATTTATCAAATTAAAAATGCGTCTGAGGACCTCAAAAGTGAAATCAAGAAATCGACCGGTGATATTAAAAGTGAGCTAAATATTAAAGAGCTCGTTAAAGAAACAGAACAAGAAATCAAAAGACCAATGGATCAAATGCTAAATGACATTGAGCATACCATTAATTACGAACCAAAGAGGACCACTAAAGATGAGTAAAGTTAAAGTTGGAATTATCATGGGAAGCGCCTCGGACCTTCCGGTTATGAATGATGCTATAGACATCTTAAAAGAATTTGGTATTCACACTGAAGTAGAAATTGTTTCAGCACACCGCACCCCTGAGAAAATGGTAAGCTATGCAAAAAGTGCTGCAGAAAGAGGCCTTAAAGTTATTGTTGCTGGAGCTGGTGGAGCAGCACATCTACCGGGAATGACCGCATCATTAACGACCCTACCGGTTATTGGCGTACCCATTAAATCATCTAACTCAATTGATGGATGGGATTCCATCTTGAGCATCCTTCAAATGCCAAATGGGATACCTGTTGCCACGGTCGCTTTAAATGGGGCTAAAAACGCTGGGATTCTTGCGGCTAGAATATTGGGTGCATTTGATTCCGAAATCGAAAAGACACTTACTGCCTATCAGCAGCAAATGAAGGAAAAGGTTGAGAAAAGCCAAGAATCGCTTCGTTAATTGTACTGAATATATTTACTTCTCATCTTATTATAGTTGGCCAAATCTTTTGCCCAAGTTGCACGAATCTCCTGCTCAGACCAACCGGAAATTATCTGGTTATACAGAGTTTCTGTCCCAGCCAATTTAATAAAAAAAGATTTTTTATCAATAAGTCCAGCAGGGTCCTTTAAAAGGGAAATGGCTTTTAACAGATAAGAAATACTAAACTTGGTCGTTATGGGTAGTTCACCCAAATAAAACCCACCACAAGTAAGCTTATCGTGCTTAGGGTTCATTGCACCAAGCTGTGCTTTAGGTGTAAAACGAAACGATTCTTTAGACATTCTTGGGTGTCCATATAGCTCAAATGGCGATGCCGTACCTCTACCCACACTCACGGAGGTTCCTTCAAAAAGACACAAGCTTGGATACAATCTAATTGAGATCGCTGACCTAAGATTTGGAGAAGGAGGAATAGGCAGGTCATAAAATAAATCGTGTGTATAATTCAAACAATTCAGAACACTCAGAGCACAGCGTAAAGAGTCTTTCAACCAATATTCCCCATTGATCATTCTTGCATATTCACCTATGGTCATTCCGTGAACGATTGGAACAGGATGCATACCGACAAAACTTTTGTGTTCTGGTTCTAAAACAGGACCATCGACGTAATCACCATTTGGATTGGGGCGGTCTAGTACCAATAATGGAATCTGAAGCTCAGCACAAGCCTCCATGACATAATGTAAAGTCGAAATATAAGTATAGAACCTGACCCCGACATCTTGAATGTCAAATATGACAAGCTCTACTCCGGCAAGATCATCGGTCGTCGGCTTTTTATGCCTGCCATATAAAGAAACGATAGGCAAACCAGTTTTGGAGTCTAATGAATTATTTATTTTCTCACCAGCGCTAGCTGTCCCACGAAAGCCATGTTCCGGAGAAAAGACTTTCAATAAATTCACACCACGCGCCAAAATGGTATCAACGAGATGTGTAGTTGAATTAACCATAGATGATTGATTGCCCACCAAAGCCACAGATTTACCATCTATACGTCTCAATAGATCCTCAATCTGTTCTGCACCTAGCACCAAAGTCGAATCTTCCAATACGCGATCTTTATTTAGCCCCTCATTTACATTGGGAGATTGATGGGATTGACATGAAAAGAGTAAAAAGACAAAAAAGAACACAAGACCCAATAGCTTTATGTATTTTTGAGAAAGCAATAATCTATAGGTGTCTTTTGAATATTTCATAGCGAACAAAATTCTTAAAAGTAAGGAGAAAGGTATAAAAGTTTCTAGACCTATTCTTCGTA
>CAJJCU010000042.1 GCA_905182775.1 uncultured Flavobacteriales bacterium | reverse complement strand
GCACATATTTTAGCATTTTGTATGCCGTAGTCCTCAAGTTCAATGCAATTACCGTTCAGGCTAAAAGTATTGTCTAAGAAGCATATTTGTTGTTGGTCTGCCGAGAATAGGATGGTTTTAAAGGTATTTATAGGCAGGAGCTGGGTAATCTCTCCTGTTGAACGGATGCTTTGAGAAAATTCAGGGAGCTGTCCTTTTTGCGCCTTAAACAATTCGTTTTCTGTATAGAAAAGTAGGTTGCCAATCACATCGGGAATCCAATTTGCATTCTCTTTAATTGGGTATTTCTCATCGCTTTCAATGAGCGAAAGTTGGCTATAGACCTGAAAGTTAAATAAGCATACTATAAGTAAGAGGAAGAACCAACGCATTTATAAATTTACAGAATTCAAGTAACTTCTCTGTGGATTTCAAGAAGTTCTTCTATTAGTTTTCTGTCATTTTGGATTCTAGGTATTTTATGCTGTCCTCCAAGCTTATTATTATGCTTAAGCCATGTTTCAAAGACCTGCTTGTTTACATAGTCAAATTTGGGTGCTAGCATATTTATGGATTGCTTTCTTTTACCTAGGTAATCCCCATTCAGCGCCTTCATGTTTTGTTCAATATTATTTTCAAACATTATAGTGTCGAGGTTCTTCGGGTTGTCAATAGCAAGGAGCCATTGATGGCCGCCTGACCCTTTCGCTTCTTCAAAATAAGGAGCTACTGTAAAATCAATAACGTCAACATTGTTATCAAGAGCCGCCTGAGACAGCGCACTTTCTACGTGTGAAATAATGGTTTTCTCTCCAAAAGCATTTATATAATGTGTTGTTCGGCCGGTAACCAAGAATCGAAAAGGTTTAGTAGAGGTAAAACGAATGGTGTCTCCAATGATGTATCTCCATAACCCTGCAGAGGTAGAAATAACTAAGGCATATTCTTTATCGATCTCAACCTCTTTTAAGTCAAGTGTTGTGTTCGACTCTAATTCTTTAAATTCATTCATAGGGATGAATTCATAGTAGATTTGGGCGTCGGTAAGAAGCAACATGTCTGTTGCATTTTTTTGGTCCTGTAATCCGAAATAACCTTCCGATGAATTGTAGGACTGAACATAATTCATTTCTGATTTTGGTAGCATTTTATCAAACGTCAATTGATAAGGAGCGATATTCATGCCGCCATGAATATAAAGTTCTAGATTAGGCCATACCTCATGAATATTCGCTTTCCCCGTGATGTCTAAAACACGTTGAAAGAGTACGAGTGTCCAGCTTGGTAGTCCAGCGACAATACAAATATTGTCATTAATGGTGGCGTGGGCCATCTGGTCAAGTTTTTTTTCCCAGTTGTCCATTAAAGCGATTTTTCTATTTGGAGTTCTTCTTATTTCGGTCCACCAGGGAAGGTTTTCTACGATAAAAGCAGACAAGTCACCAACACTAGTGTCATTGGTAAGGGTGTTTATTTGGGTACTGCCTCCTATGACGAGGTGTTTTGCATTATAGAGTTTTCGGTTCGAGTGATTTTCGTAATAAATAGCAAGTAAATCTTTTCCTCCAGCATAGTGATTCTCGTATAATGAGTCAACCGTAATAGGCAACAGCTTGGCATTCTTCGTGCTAGTCCCTGAGGACTTTGCAAACCAGGATGTTTTCCCAGGCCAAAGTACATTTTCCTCTCCTTCTATTTGTCTATTTATAAAAGGTTGAAGTTGATCGTAATTACTTAGGGGTACTTGGTTTTTGAATTCTTCGTGAGATTGAATCTCTTCAAAACAATGATCCACACCAAAACTTGTATTAAGTGATTTCTCAAGTAGTTGCTTGAGTACAAGTTTTTGACAATTAATGGGGTTTTGAGAGTAATTTCTTATTCTTGGTAGTCGTTTTTTTATGATATGCGAGAAAACAGCATTAAAAGGCATAGCAATAAATAAAGTTCATGAACTTATCCCCAAATAAGGATACTTACGATAATACTAAGTAGAACAATTGTAATAATCGTACCAATTGCGTTTGTTGAATCTTCAAAAAAATTATCAGACATGTTGTGAATTTTGTTTAATACAAAAATAAATAAAAGGATAGTTCCCTCGACAAGGAAGTGCGATTAATCCCTTCCTCCCATAATTCTGAGTAGAGAAAGGAAAAGATTGATAAATAAAATATAAAGCTGTAGGCCTCCAATTAGAGCTAATTTATTTTTCTGCTCTCCATCTATTTGGGTATTTTGAGCAAGTTGTTTTAGAGCCTGCATATGATAGGCTGTGAGGCCTGTAAATACGAAGACACCCAAGCAAGCGATGATAAAGCCCATTCCGTCACTTCCAATAAACATATTCATAATCGACGCAATAAACATACCGATAAATACCATGTAAAGTAAACTGCCGAATTTTGACAAGTCAGCTTTGGTGGTGTAGCCTAGAATGGCCATTCCCGCAAATGCTCCGGCCGAAACAAAGAAGGTATTCGCAATAGCTTGAATATCATAAACCAAAAAGATACTTGACAACATTAGACCCATTAAGCCAGAATACAAAATGAATAACAAGGTTAAAGAAAAGGTAGACATTCTATTGTAGCCCCATTGTATGAAAAAGCTCAGGGCAATAGGTGAAAACATGATCACCCAGAAAACAGGAGAAAGACTTCCTGATGCACTCACAAAGTATTCTTGAAAGAGCACAGGGTCATTGCCGACTCTAAAAGCAATAATACCGGATATACCAAGTGCTGCAAACATATAAGTATAAACCGATCGAAAGAAGGTTCTAGTCGCTTCAGCCGTATTTTCTTCACTACTGTTTTCTAAAATTGTATTCATTAAATTGTTATTTAATCAAATTTATGAATTCTTTTCTAGTTGCGTCATTTTTTAAAAAGAGACCTGTAAAGGCACTTGTAGTTGTCGCTGAGTTTTGTTTTTGTACTCCTCTCATTTGCATGCACATGTGAGAGCATTCTAAGACGATTGCAACCCCTTTAGGGTTTAATGTTCTCTGTAAACAGTCTCTGATTTCAATGGTCAGCCTTTCTTGAACTTGAAGCCTTCTTGAATAGGAGTCCACGACTCTAGGGATTTTACTTAACCCTACAATTTTTCCATCAGGAATGTATGCGATATGCGCCTTCCCAAAGAATGGAAGTATATGATGCTCACAAAGTGAATATACTTCAATGTCTTTCACGAGAACCATCTCAGAATATTCTTCATGGAAAATGGCTTGTTGAACAATTGAGTCTGGGTTTATAGCATATCCATTCGTTAAGAATTTCATGGCCTTAGACACGCGTTCCGGTGTTTTAATTAATCCTTCTCTATCAGGGTCTTCTCCTAAATCTACAAGAATCTGCCGGTAATTTTTTTCTATTGTATTTGAATCCAAAATATAATTTTATAAGTAAACGTTGAGAATTTAAAATGGTTCTTTACCACCGAAATATTCTACATAGTTATTTTCTGTTTCGATCAGTTTAATTTTAACCAATTCACCGCCTTTTTGTTCTATTAAACGCTCCATTTGCTCCCAGATACCAATCGCCAAGTTCTCTGTAGAGGACATGACGCCTGTCATAAAAGGTACGTCTAAATTAATGTTTTTATGGTCTATTTTCTCAATGACATGTTCCTTAATAATAACTCCTAAGTCTTTTAAGTTGATTACAAACCCTGTGTCTTCATTGGGGTATCCTTTTACGGTTACAAATAATTCAAAATTATGTCCATGCCAGTTTTTATTGCTGCATTTTCCGAAAATCTCATCGTTTTTAGCGTCGGACCAATCTTCTCGTCTCAGTCTATGAGCAGCATTAAAGGTTTCTCTTCTTGTGATAAAAATAGATTTCATTGTCAAAGTATTTCTAAAGTAGATTCTGT
>CAJJCU010000041.1 GCA_905182775.1 uncultured Flavobacteriales bacterium | reverse complement strand
CAACCTATGGAAGGCTGAGTCGATATGGTCTTATTGCCTATGGATCATCGTTTGATCAGATAGGTGTATTTGCCAATGATATAGAAGATATTAAAACAATATTTGAGCTGACCTACGGTAAAGACCCCTTAGACTCGACTTCAAGTAAGGCTTCTTACGATGTTTTTGATGAGCAACGTCCTTTGCGAATTGGCTTTCTATCAGAGTACATGGGGCATGATGGTCTCGACCCTGAAATTAAAAAACATTTCGAGCATTTAAAATCTAATTTACAAGGAAGTGATATTGAGGTAAATGATTTTAGTTTTCCTTATTTGGACCATTTGGTCCCTGCTTATTATGTTTTAACTACTGCTGAGGCTTCCTCTAATCTTTCTCGTTTTGATGGAGTTCATTATGGATACAGAAGTGAACAATCAAAAGGCGTTGAAGAGACCTATAAAAACTCTAGATCAGATGGGTTTGGAAAAGAGGTTAAAAGAAGAATAATGACAGGTACATTTGTTCTTTCTCACGGATACTATGATGCCTATTATACAAAAGCACAGAAAGTTCGCCGGCTAGCACAGGATGCAACGGATGAGATTTTAAAAAATGTAGACATCTTAATAACCCCAACTACGGCATCGACTGCATTTGAATTGGGTGCTGTTTCAGATCCATTGCAATTGTATCTTCAAGATATCTTTACAGTGCATGCTAACATTACCGGCCACCCAGCGATTAGCATTCCTTTTGGAACACATAGCAATGGCATGCCTTTTGGTCTACAGCTTATGTCCTCATGTAATGATGAGGGAGCTCTTTTACATTATGCAGGGCTCTTAAAAAAATATTTTTAGAATGAATAAGATTACTTTAATTGTTTGTTTGACTCTTGTTTTTTCAGGTTTTTCTCAAGGAAGCACGACGCCTAAAATAGGAGATTCTTTGCATAAAGATCCTTTTTTAAATACGGTAGAACAAAGTTTAAGTCTTTTTTACAAATCGTATGGTGAAACAGTAAACGTGGATTCTATTCGTCAATCCTTGAATTACGTCCCGACGGACTTACCCGTATTTTCTGATGATGTGTATTGTCAGCGGCTCGATGAAATGAATGAAATGAGTCCTTTTCATTTGGATTGTAACCCGAGTACGCTCAAAACACTAAAATATTTTTTACAAAAGAGAAGAGGTTTTATTAAAGTAGTTCTCGGAAGGTCGCCGCTCTATTTTGAAATGTTCGAATCCAAATTAGCGGCTTACGGATTGCCCATTGAACTTAAATATTTATCAGTCATTGAAAGTGGTTTGAGGCCAACTGTTAAATCTCGTGTTGGGGCTTTGGGTCTTTGGCAATTTATGTATAGAACAGGCTTGTATTTTGGCCTTAAAGAGAATTCATATATTGATGAAAGAATGGATCCTGAAAAGGCTACGGATGCTGCCTGTAGGTATCTCAAAAAATTACATGGTATATACGGCGATTGGAATTTAGCTTTAGCAGCCTACAATGCGGGGCCTGGAAACGTTAATAAAGCGATTAGAAGATCAGGAAACAAAAAAACATATTGGGAAGTGAGGCCTTACCTACCTCAAGAAACACGGGGGTATGTTCCTAATTTCATTGCGGCAGCATATTTGATGACTTACCATAAAGAGCATAATATTTTCGCGGAAAAGTTTAACATGCATAACATTGAAGTCGATACTTTGTGTTTCAAGTCATCCATACACATGGGAACAATTTCTAAAGTCATAGACTGGCCCCTTGAAGAAATCAGAGCCTTGAACCCTGTTTTCAAAAGTACTTATATTCCAAAATCCAACCCGTCATATTGTTTAAATGGCCCGCATGAAATAATTAATTTAATTGCTGGCTTGGAGGATTCATTAATGGCCTTAGAGCATTCCATATATGGAACGGACGAAGTTCAAGTGAAACAAATATTTGTGCAAGATTCACTTTCTGGAGACACAATTCAGAAAACAATTCATATCTATTATCACAAAGTGCGTTCTGGTGATCTTTTGAAATCGGTAGCTTCCTACTATCATGTCAGCTCAGATGAAATTATGGGATGGAATGGTCTGAATACCTCTAATATTTATATTGGTCAGCACCTTCGTATTGAAACAGAGAAGAAGATAACAGTACCGAAGCCAAAGCCGAGACCAGTTACAAATACGGCAACTGGAACAAGAAAATATTATACGGTACGCAGCGGGGATACTTTTGGTCACATTGCTGAAAAAAACCGAATTTCTCAAGCCAAACTAAAAAGGTTAAATCCAAGAGTGAATATCAATAGAATATCTATTGGGCAAAAAATAAGAATTCGATAACATGAAGTTTTTGTTTGTTTTTTTAGGTTTCACACTTTTATTCTCACTTTCGAGTTGTGACCAAAAAAACTATTCAGGCCTTAATGTAACTGGGAAAATAGGAGAGATTCTCGTTGTATGTGATGATGCCATTTGGGAATCTCCATTGAAAGCAGAGTTGGATACTGCTTTGACACAATTTATATTACCTTATTGGCCTGATGTCGTTACCTTTGAATTGATTCATAGATCGGAACGTAATTTTGATGGTGCGATTAAAAGACATAGGAATGTTTTATTTTTGACCCTAGATAAAACATTTAAAGAGTCTCAATCCCTTATAGAATCGCGTAAAGATGTTTGGGCAAATAGGCAATTGGTCATCGAGATAACGTCACGTGATTTAGAGCAGCTTTATGAGACTTGTAAAGATGGTTTGCCTGAAGTTCATCAAAGCTTTGATGATGCAGAATGGAACCGTATCCGCAAATACTTTGGTGAGAAGCAGAGTGTCTACTTAAATGAAAAACTCGCAAAAAATTTCGGTATTCATATGGACCTTCCTGATGGATCTAATATTGTAACGACCCAACCGAATTTTTTCACAATTGAGCTTCCCAATGCATCGAGACCTATCGAGTTTGTTGGTACAGGTCAACAAGATGTTGGGGCCATATATTCTGGGATTATGGTGTATCAATATCCATTTCAAGATTCCTCAGAATTGACATTAAGTAATCTTCTTTTAGCCAGGGACACCATGCTTAAGTATAACGTGCCTCATGAGACTTCCCGATTGTATATGGGAACGCAATACACCGATCTTGTATTTCCAGAAGCATCACAGGCTAAAAATTACGACGGTAGTATTTCCGGTGTTGAAATGAGGGGGATGTTTGTTTTTAAAGGAAAATCAATACATACTACAGGTGGCGTGTTTTGGGCTTTTCATTTTGTTCATCCAAAGACGAATAAGCTTGTATGTATTTCTGGTTATGTAGATGCCCCTGCGACAACAAGCTGGACGCATTCCTTAAGAGAGATAGAGGCGATTTGGAAAAGTGTTACAATTCAATAATATGTCGAAAATTGCAGCCGCGATTATTACATTAAACGAAGAACGGAATATTGAAAGATGCCTAAAGGCCTTGGTAAATTGTGTGGATGAGATTGTCGTATTAGACTCCTTTTCAAGTGACCGGACGGCTGAAATATGTGCAAAATATAAGGTTCGGTTTATTCAAAAAGAATGGCAGGGTTATGCACAGTCTAAAAATGAGCTGAATAGCCTGATTGAAGCTGATTATATTTTTTCTGTAGATGCAGATGAGGCTCCTGATCAAGAATTAATAGCAGACATCATTGAATTAAAGACCAAAGGTTTAAATGGTATTTATGAAATAAATAGGAAAACGAATTATTGTGGTAAATGGATTCTGCATTGTGGTTGGTATCCAGAGCATAAAACGAGAATTTTCCCTAAAAATTCGGCACGCTGGGTTGGTGATTTTGTTCATGAAACCCTAGAGTATTCACAGACGCTAAAGGTTCATAGATTGAAAGGGCATTTGGAGCATTATTCTTATTACACGAGTGAAGAGCATAGAAGAAAGGCATTTCAATATGCAGATCTTTCTGTCCAAAAATACCTTAAAGAGAACAAGAAACCTTATCCTTTTCAAGCGTTGCTTAGTGCTATTGTAAAGTTCATTTCTATCTTCATTATAAATAAGGGTTTTATGGATGGGTTCTCTGGTTTTCAAATTGCCAAAATTAGTGCAGCTGCAAATCGTTATAAATATAAAACGCTAAAAAAACAGCGTGTTAAATAGTTTAAAACTGATCTTTTCGAAGGGTTCATAATCTGAGAGAGAACTATGAATAAGGTACTGGAATTCGGCATTCGCACACACCTTCATTTGGCTTTATTTAGTCTGGTCTATGTTCTAGGTCTTTATAAGCAAAGTGCAGATGCTTTTGCCTATGCGGCTATGTTCTCATTTGGGATTTTAGCAATTTATAATTTCCATAGACTTTATAAGTTTAAAAACAGAGAGCTTCCAGATACTATTTATCTCTGGGTAAAGAGGCTTAAATGGCCTATTGTTGGAATAGCGATAACATCCATGGTAGCAACAGTCTCATTATATATATGCTATTTCGGTCAATATTATAAAATTCATTTTCTTTCGGGAGCGTGTATCCTTGTAAGCGTTTTGTATGTCTATAAAATTGGAAACTATTGTCTTCGTGAGATTCCGTTTCTCAAGATCTTTCTTGTTCTAGGTATATGGTTTTTCCTTTTGCATACGATGCCTATTTTGTTGTTTTCGTCTCCTATGTTTTTAGTGCCTGGGCTCATTCTTTTATTGGCGATTCTTATTCCATCTGATATGAAAGATATTTGTTTCGACCCACAAGAAATGCGCACGATTCCACAATTATTAGGAATACCGAGGTCTCTTGTTCTGTTGCGTTTGCTTTCTGTGATTGGTATTTTTTCTTTGTTCAATTTGGAATTCGATCTTTACCTTCCGTGGTTGATCAGTTTCGTTTACTTATTTTGTCTTACTTTTTTTCATCGAAAAATAGGGAATACATATTATTTTGTGTGGGTCGACGCTAGCTTTTTAATAACGGGTATAGGGCTCCTTTTAGTTTAG
>CAJJCU010000040.1 GCA_905182775.1 uncultured Flavobacteriales bacterium | reverse complement strand
CAAATGAAAGATGCATTAGAAAAAATAAAGGAACAAATTTTAAATACATTATAGTGTCTTCGCAAGATTCACATGAAGGAAAGGTGATTGTGTTTTCTGCCCCATCAGGAGCAGGTAAGACGACAATCGTTCAAGCTTTGTTAAAAGAACTTTCGAAAGACTTAGGCTTTTCTGTTTCAGCATGTAGTAGACCCCCTCGTGAAAATGAAATTGACGGACAAGATTATCATTTTATTGGAATTAAGGGCTTTAAAGAGAATATCGAGAAGAAGCAATTCATCGAGTGGGAAGAGGTGTACAAGGACCATTATTATGGCACATTGAATTCTGAATTGACGAGGATTTGGAATGAAAATAAAACCGTTGTTTTTGATGTTGATGTGATCGGGGGCCTTAATTTAAAGGAGAAATTTGGAGCACGTGCATTGTCTATGTTTATAATGCCTCCAAGTATAGAGACTCTAGAAACTAGATTGAGAGATCGAAAAACAGAGACTGAAGATAAAATCAAACAAAGGATGGGAAAAGCGGCTGAAGAGATTGCATTATCGACGAAATTTGATGTTATTGTCATGAATGACGACTTAAAAAAAGCAATCATTGAAGCTAAAGTAATTGTGAATCAATTTATGGAATCGTGAAAGTAGGATTGTATTTTGGGACTTTTAACCCCATACATGTCGGGCATCTAGTCATTGCCAACTATATGGCAGAATTCACCGATTTAGATCAAGTTTGGTTGGTCGTAACCCCTCAAAACCCTCTAAAAAATAAGAAGTCTCTTTTAGCGGATTACCATAGACTGGCATTAGTGAATGAGGCAATAAGTGATAATTTTAAGCTGCGTTCCAGTGATGTTGAATTCAAGATGCAAAAACCGAACTATACATCACACACACTTTCACATCTAATAGACCTTCATCCAAGCGATGAATTTTCCTTAATTATGGGGGAAGATAACCTTCGAAACCTGCACAAGTGGTTTAATTATGAGCAGATCCTCAAAAACCACACTGTGTATGTTTATCCTAGAGTTTTGACGCCTCAGGAAGAAATGGAGATTGGTGAAATCGAAAATGAATCCATAGATCAATTTAAAAACCACTCTAACGTGAAGTTTTGTTCTGACGCACCCGTAATGAAGGTTTCTTCTTCCTTTATAAGAGCAGCAATAAAAAACAAGAAAGATGTTCGGTATCTGCTTACAGAGCCTGTATTCCGGTATGTTGATGAGATGAATTTCTATAAATAAAAAAAGGAGACCGAAGCCTCCTTTAAATTTCGGTTAAGAACTTCTTATTGCTTGATAAACTTTACAGTTTCTGTTCCATTTGAATGCGCAACTTTCACGAAGTAAACACCATTATTCAGTGTGGTTAAATCAAAGTCAGCACTGCTCACATTTAATAAAGATTTCTCAGCAACCACTTTACCTTCAATGTTCATAATCGATACTTGAGATGCTTCATAGGTATTTAGTCCTCTTAAAGAGATACTCTCGCTTGCCGGATTAGGCACAACGGTCAAGGGCTGAATAATCTCTTCAATTAATCCTGCCATACCAACGACAATTCTATAGCCATCGAATGTAAGCTCTTGATCTACGGGTACTATTGTTCCAAGGAAATCTACCTCGATTGTTCCAACAACCGTTATAGAAACTGGATACTCTCCTGTTTCTGCAGTGGTTCCGAATACATTTGCACATCCATTCTCACCGCCTAGGTATTCACACCCGGAAACATTACACACATAATCATATCCTGTAGGAAGCCCATTAACGCTAGAGACTAAAAATGATTGTATAACACTGCCAATAAAACCTTGAGCTACTGGATCATCTCCAGCAATCTCTGCTGTAACTTCACTGGGAACTTTAAAGTTCAGATCTGTTGAATAGGCAACATTTTGTTCCGCTCCGGGAAAATTAGCTGTGGTGTCAGGCCAAATTCCATAGGTTGAATCCGCGAAGTTAGCACCTGGTGTGCACGATTGTGCATTTATTTGAACTGCAATGAATGTAGCACAAATAAAAAGTAGAATTTTTTTCATATTAAATCAGTTTAGTGTATTTCAAAAATAAGTTTTTTTAATCCGAGCACCAAACCTTTGCCAAACATTTCGTGGGTTTCACGTGAATAGCGTATTTTTGAAAAATGATTATCTATAATGTTACTATGAGTATTGATGCTTCAATTGAACAAGAATGGTTGTCTTGGATGCGGACCAAACACATTCCGGATGTTATGGCAACTAAAACGTTCAAAGAGTGTAAGCTTTCCAGGCTCATGACAGGAGAAGAAGAGGGAGGGAAAGCCTATTCTGTTTTATACGTCGCCTATAGCCAAGAGCTACTTGATACCTATCAAAAGGTTCATGCTCCATCCTTACAGAATGAGCATAATAAATTATTTTCAGGAAAGTTTGCTGCATTTCGTACAGAGTTAAAAATCATCGAGGAATTTACCCATGAGAGTTAAAGCCAAAAAACATCTTGGCCAGCATTTTTTAAAAGATGCTTCTATATGTCAGCGGATTGTTGGCAGTATTGGCTTTGAAGGAAGCTCCAATGTTTTGGAGGTTGGACCTGGAACAGGTGCCTTGACAAAATGGCTTCTTGAATCCGATAAAATAAAGGAACTATATTTAATGGAGGTCGATCAAGAATCAGTTGAGTACCTCAATATTACTTTTCCAACATTGAAGGAAAACCTTCTTTTCGATGATTTCTTGCGGTATGACCTAGATGGTTTTTTAGCCCAGGAATCATTCAATGTAATTGGTAATTTCCCATATAATATTTCTTCACAAATTCTTTTCAGATGTCTAGATTTCAAAGACCGCATTCCTGAGATTGTAGGGATGTTTCAAAAAGAGGTTGCCGAACGAATTGCCGAGGGTCCAGGTAAAAAGAAGTATGGGATTTTAAGTGTCTTTATGCAGGCCTATTATGATGTAGAATACCTTTTTACTGTAGATGAGGATGTTTTTGACCCGCCTCCAAAAGTTAAATCTGGTGTGCTGCGGTGCGTGCGTAATGAAAGGAAGTCTTTGCCTTGTAATGAAAAGCTATTTAAAGTAGTTGTCAAAACAGCATTCAACCAACGTCGAAAAACATTACGAAATTCCCTTAAGTCTTTATTGAATGGCCTGGAACTTCCTGAAAATTATTCGGGTGAACGACCTGAGCAATGTAGTGTTGAAGATTTTATTACACTAACCAACCTCATCGAAACCAATAAGTCATAAAGAATTAGTTCTTGAGCTCTCTCCCTCTAGAAAATCGCTTTCGTATTAGAACCTTTCCAGACGCATTGAAAATGAGAAATGCTCCGTCTTTCAGATCGTTTTTATATTGAATCTGATGTCTTATTTGTCCCTGTCTTGAAAATTGCTGGAAGAGCCCGTGAAGCTTTCCTTCTTTATACTGCGCTACAATAGTTGGTACCACACCGCCAGGATAATAGTCGATAAAGGTTCCATTTTTCTCTCCATTTTTATATTTCCCCTCGGATTTTATGGCAAAATCTGTTTCAGAAAAGGCCTTGAAATCTCCATGAAGAACAGAAACCTCTTCGCTGCGGCCTATAATGACAATTTCAGTTTTTTTACGATCACTCTTCATCAGCTTGTAGTTTTCAATAAGAAGCAGGTTTTTCTTTTGATCAAATGTTTTCCATGTTCCTGTTTTCAAGCCTTTTTTATAGCTCCCAGAGAGCAGTAGATTCGCATCGGGGCTGTAGGACATCCACGTACCATTAAGCTGTCCTTTTTTGAAGTCAGCTTCATTTTTTAAGGCCCCATTTTCCCAATAATTGATCCAAAGCCCTTCCTCTAAACCTTTCACATAAGCACCAATCATCAAAAGGTTTCCATTTTCATAATTTGTTTTCCAAGGTCCCTCTTTAAAGTCTGATTTGTATCGCCCTTCTTTAAACAAAGTCCCGTCATCAAAGTAATAGGTCCACTGCCCATCACGTTTCCCTTTGTTATAATTGGCAATATAAGAGAGCTTACCAGTAGAGAAGAAATAACGCCATTCTCCATGCTGCATGTTTTCGTAAAAGGAACCAGTCATTTCGGTTTTTTGACCTGCCTTATACCAAATCCATTCTCCGTGCTTGTTTCCATAGTTATAATTCCCTGAGGTATTAATGGTAGAATCCATATTCATCACCAAGTAGCTTCCATGAAGCGTGTCGAGGTAATAATTGATGCTTTTTTCAATTTTTCCATTAGGAAAATAAAAATGCCATCTTCCATTCTTTAGGCCTTCATGAAATTGCCCCATAATAGATATAATACCATTTACCATCCGTTCCTCAAATGGCCCTGTTTTCAATCCTTTTGAATAGGTGTAGTTTTCTTTTAAACCGCCACTTATATAGTACGTTTTGATTGCGCCATACCCGAGCCTCACAACCTGTGTATGTGCTGAGTCACTCAAATAATGATCTATTAAATAAACCGTATCATTTGATATATTATTTTTCGACTTGAGCCGTCCGTCCTTATAAAAATAGAGCCATTCTCCATCTGGGCTTCCCATATCATACTCCCCTTCAATTAGCACGTGCCCTTCAGAATCCAATTCTCGGTAGGTGCTATCGGCAACATTAAAGACATAGAAACTCTCTGTTGCTAAGTTTTTGTTCGGGTGGAATGTTTGTTGCTTTCCATGAATTCTATCTCTAAAAAAGTGCTGCTGATCTGTCAGGTTCCCCTTTCTATCATAAAACCACCAAAGACCATGCTTTTCCTTGGAATCACCAATGATCAGATCGGTATAATAAGCCCCTCTTGAACGAATGTGCTTTTTCCCAATATCCCAATACACACGTTCTCTATCTGTAAGGTTTTCAGGATTTATTTCTTGTGTCAACCCCGTACTAGCCGATGTTATAAAAAGTAAAATTATAGGGATAAGTTTCATCTTCATGAACAATTATAAGGGTGAAAGTCTGAAATAATTTTGAACCAAAAGAACAATACCTAACAGAAAAAAAACGAGTCCTATGAGTCTGTTTAATCCGATTAAAACCCTTTCAGTCACAAGAGGCTTCAATTTCTTTGCGCCTACTATTTTTAATAAGTCAAACCCTAAAAAGGTTACCAAAACAATAAATAGAAACAAGAAGATCATAAAATCACTTTCTCCATTGTCGATACTTTGGTTGGCCAAAGTGAGTACACTGAACCAGTAAAATAAAATCATGGGGTTGGCGAAATTCAAAAGAAAGCCTTTTAAAAAAGACTTGACATAGTCCATTTTCATATCCGGAGCCCCAATAGATGGATTGCTTTCTAACTGCTTCTTTTTAAAGAAATTATAGACGCCGTAGATGATAAAGATCCCTCCTCCAATAAATCCAAAGAGCGCTTTATTTTCTCCGGACGATATTTTATCAACTTCGGCATAAAAGATATATGCGAATAGAATATAAAGAGCATCACTGGCTAGAACCCCAAGATCAAAGACCAAAGCCTCTCGAAAACCACGCCGAATGCTAGTTTCGAGTAGGAGGAAAAACACCGGTCCAATCATGATGCTTAATAAAAACCCTACGCTAGATGCTTTTAATAAAAAGTCCATAATGCAAATTTAGAATTTCTTTCGTGGTTTTAGGTCTAAATTGTAGCGTTGCCTTTCAAATGCTTTTATAATGTTTTTTGCCTTTCTGTTTTTTATTCAAGTAAACTCCTTAAATTTGTGGAAAATTGAATTTAGTAATATGAAAACTCAAGCAGCAAACGACAAATTAGATGCAATTCTTGCTAAGGTAGAGAAGAAAGGAGTAGATGCTCCAAAGCTTATTGAAACCCTTAAAGAACTTCGGGTTGTTGCGTTGCAAGAGCAAGATCCTTTAGTGGTTAAAACGCTGAGGTTGACGTATGAGTTTTTAGATGAAAAGAAATCTTTTAATGTTCAAGCGCAATACGAAGAAGATGACGAAGGGAATGAATACCCTCTAGAAATTGAGGATAAAGAAAACCTAGTTTATCTTTTGACCTTATTGAAAGACGCCGAACATAAAATCAATAGAGAAGAAATTAAGGATTACAGAACTGTTTTAAAAGAGCAGCTTTATTAATTTATTTTTCACTAGGCAACCTTTATTATAGCATTCACGTCTTTAAAGCATAGTACGAACAATTTCTTTGTTCATATTTGGTTTTATTTAACTTGCAGATTACCTGAAAAGATATCGAACACAACTTTGGTTTCTTTTCAGGTTTTTTTATTGGCAGTAATTGCAGTATTTGGAATCCTCATTATGTTCTATTGGTTGTGCTTCATCAAAAACTTGTTCCAATAGCTGTTCTAAGAACTTTTTAAATAGAATACTCATCTCTTCCAAACTATGTTTTTCTGAATGGAGCGAATAGGAAAGCTGCTTTATATCTGTAATTGAGAAAATATTCGCCTCGCTAGGATAACAACCAAAGCTTTCTTTTAAAAACAAAGAATACATTGTGAGTTGAACTGCGTGTTTACATTTTGAAAAGGTCATAATTGGATTTTCTTTTTCAGAAAACTTGACATCTTGCTCCTTTACTTTTCCGGATTTATAATCAATAACTCTATAGTTGTTTCCAATTTTATCAATGCGATCAATGTAACCAGTGAAAGAGACCTCTCGTTTTTTACCGTGCACCATGAGTTCAATACACATGGTTTTTTTTGCCTCTACCTGAACAATGAAAAGAGGCTCCTTAAGGCTTTTTAAAAACAGGAGCTCTTTTTTTAAAGTATTTTCAATAGTATCTTGGGCTATTGTATAACTTATGAGGTTTTTCCCTTTTAAAAAAAGCTGCTCATCCTTATCGAAGTATGCCAAAAACGCATCGTATAAAATGGATTTATAGTCTTTTAGCATTTGCAGGACATCTTCCTTTTGAAGCGCCTTTGGTTTTGGTTGAATTTCTTTCCCAACAGGGTCGTAAAGGGCAAATGGTTTGTATAGCTCTTCAAGAACATGATGTACCAAAGATCCGAATTGTTGGCTCTCGATATCTTCTTCTACACCGCGTTCTTCACCAAGCTCTGCGATATATCTATAGTAGAAGTCTAAAGGGCATCTTAAATAGGTGTTTAAAGCGGATGCCGAGATGTGCTTCTTGAAGTATTTTTCTATTCTCGCAATAATCAATGGCGACCTTTCGATCACCTGAGAGTTGGATGCTACAACACTCTCTATAGGCACATTGTAATGAAGGGTTTCTATAGTAATATTTGAATTTAAGCGCTGCATTTCAAGCTCCAGCTGCAGAAGGTACCGGCTTTTTTCTTGAGAACCAATTTGCTCACTTGTCGAAGAAAAGGTGGCTGTGAAATTTTCACAATGGTGAAGTAATCTGTAGAAATGATGTGCAAAAAGGCCTTGTTTTTCGCGGGTCGTAGGAAGACCAAGTCCCCGCCTAAGATCCATAGGGATAAACGACTGAATGGGATTTGTTGCTGGAAGCTTGCCTTCATTCATTCCTAGTGCAATAACGGTTTTAAAATCAAGCATTCTAGTCTCTAGGAGCCCCATGATTTGTAGCCCATCTTCTTGGTCACCTGCAAAAGAAATTGATTTTCCAATCCAATGCTGATCAAAGAAAAGCTTAAAGCTTTTTTGGCTCATTTCCGGAATTCCTTCATTAATAATATTCTGTAGCTCAATGATTGCATCATCTAGGACTTGTAGAATGGTCTTTTCAAATTCAAATTCAATACCTATACGGTTCAGGAAAAAAGAGTTTAACGCTCGGATATTTAAAAGTGCTTTCTTCCAATCATTGCCCCAGTCTTCAAAAACCAATTCGCACAGTTCCCCCAGGTCAGTACTTTTTTTGAGTTTACTTCTATTCTGAAAAATCCTATTGTATTTTATCGCATCTCTTTCCACATCGCCCAAGTCTTTCACCTCTTTTAATGTCAATGAGCTAATTGTGAATGCATGATTGACAAACCTTTGTAAGTCATAGAAATAAATCGAGTCAGTCTTGAACTTTACTTTATTCTCCTGAATTTGAAATAAGATATCAATCCATGATTTTACAGAAGTTTGTGTGAGCGGAAGTCCGAGTGTAAGGTTTGTCTTATTTACGTTCGCTGGTATGTGATGGATCATAGAACCTATCAAAGCCTCGTCGCAAAGTAAGACCAGTGTTTTTCCAATTTCAGAGGAGCTAAGTTTACTAAGCTCATTGGCTGCAACCTTGACCTGACCAATGTGCTGCGCACATTCTATTATTTTAGCATTCAATTCCTTGTTTAAAAGAACATTAATAGGATCTGGTTGATATACGGTCTCAAGAAACTCATGATTTTTTCTTAAGAACCCTCCTGCCTCATGCAGGTTGTCATTAATGTAAAACAAATCAGAGTCACTCAAAAAGACGCCTTTTTTCAGCTCAAGAATCTTTTTAATGGAAACGAGTTCTGCTTTTGTGAGGGCATTAAAGCCTGTAAAAACAAAATATTGCTTTGCCTCCGGGTCTAAAAAGTCATGAGTGGTTTCGGCAAATACTCTATAGGCTCTTCCAGGTGTTGTTTGTTTTTTTTGATCAAGTTTCAAATGGAAGGAGGTATATAAATCAGGAAGCACCTTCCAAAAGTTTAAAAATTTCTTTTGAGATTCAGAGTAGTCTGCCTCATCAATTTGCCAACTTTCAAGCTCCTTAATAGATGCAAGGTTTTTAAAAACCTTCGTTGCGTCTAAAAGATAACGGTCAATTTCACTGAAATCTCGCAAAGCAATTTTACCCCAAGTTAAAAACTCTTCAAAGTTCTCATTTGGGACACCCGGAACGCCGGCGCTTATTTCATAAAGGGATAGTAATTGTCTTGTCTCATCTAGGACATGAAGTTCTGAGGGTTTCATCCATTTATCTATGGTCTGGATTGTCGGAGCGAAAACGGGCTTCGCAAATGTTTTTGCGATTTCGACACGAAGTTGATTTGCTGCTCGATCAGAGGGCACGATAAGCGTTAGGTTTTCCATTTCAAAACCCCTGTTCTTTATGAACGAGGCGATTTTTTTTATGAAAGACTGCGGCTTAAGGATTTCTTCTGACATACTTTTTTCACGTTATTCTTTAGTAAAGATTCTTTGAATGAGATTTTCTCCAAAGGAATAGGGGATGTATTCAAGTGAAGGGATTTTCTTGGTAAGAACAATTGGGGATTCTGACCCCAAGGCTATTTTTCCATGGCTACCGCCTAATCCCATAGCAAATGCTGCGTTTATGGTCAATGCATTAAAAGCTTCTTCTGGTGTTAGCTTCATTTTGATGCAGGCCAATGACCAAATCTGGGATAAGTTATAACAGGGGGTTGAGCCTGGATTGTAATCACTTGCCAAGGCAAAAGGAATGTTTTCTTCTATTAATCGTCTTGCATTTCCGAATGGGATCCCTAAGAAATGAGAACAACCGGGTAAAAATGTCGGCATACACGTACTGTTTTTCAAGGAATCGATATCAGCTTCTCCAAGCTCTTCGAGGTGGTCAACGCTAATAGCGCCACAGGCGATCGCAGCTGCAATTCCTCCCATAGTTGAAAATTGATTGACATGTACCTTGGGTCTGAGGCCAATGGCTTTTCCGGCCATCAGAATGCGCTCCATTTCTTCAACTGAAAAGTAATTGCGTTCGCAAAACACGTCTATATAGTCGGCTAATTTTTCTTCTGCAATGACAGGAAGCATCGTATTAATTATTTCATCTATATAGCCGTTATGATTTTCTTTGAATCGCTTTGGAAATGCATGAGCCCCTAAAAATGTAGCTTTAATGTGAATAGGGCTTTTTTCTTTAATTCTTTTGATAACGCGCAGTATTTTAAGCTCCGCTTCTACAGAAAGACCATACCCGGACTTTATTTCAAGGGCGCCTGTACCGCTTTGAATTATTTTTTCAACGCGCTCATAGGAGATGTCAAATAATTCGTTTTCTGTTAAATCCGCCAATGCTTTTGCTGAATTTAAAATACCGCCTCCTTTTAAGGCAATATCTTCATAGCTTAGCCCCTTAATTCTGTCAACAAACTCCCCTTCTCTAGATTTTGCAAACACGGTATGGGTATGTGAATCACAAAAAGCAGGCATCACATAGCACCCTTCGGCATCAATAACCTCGAGGTTCCTCCAGTCGTCAATTCCATCCCAGTCTTTCATGGAACCATAGGCAACAACCTTACAGCCGCCTTCAATTGCCAGAAAAGCATCTTCAATGATTGGTAATTCACGCGCTTCTGCTCCCCCAATGCGCAGAGGTAAATCCTCCCCAACCTGAACAAGCCCTTTAATATTCTTTATAAATATATTTTTCATCATTAAATATTCGCTTGTGTAAAGATAATTTTTATTCATTCTTTTTGACATTACTTTTCTCATTAGGATATTGTATCTTTTTAAAAAGATTTTAAATTAAATGAACCTCCTAGGGAAACAGGCAGAAAATAGAGCTGCGGTATTTCTTGAAAAACAAGGATATCGAATCTGTTTTCGAAATTATCGATTTGGCAGATTGGAAGTTGACCTTGTTTGTGAGCACGAAGGAAAAATTGTCATTGTTGAGGTTAAAGCATTGAAGTCCCTTCAATTTAAACGCCCTTATGAATCTGTATCCAAAATAAAGCAGCGGAAGATCGTAAAGGTGGCGGATTATTTATTGCATCATCATTTTCCAAATCATGAATGCCGCTTTGACATTATTTCCATTCTTCTGGATTCCAAACAATACCATATTGAACATATTGAGGATGCATTCATTCCTCAAATTAATAAAGGTTATTGAAAATTAAGTAATTTCAACTTATGAAAATTTGCCTTATTTCTTTTGTTTTAGTTTGTTTCCAAATTTCTGCTCAGGAATATGGGAGTGCGCAAAAGAAAACGCCCCCTCAAAAAGCAGCGGGCTGTGCCCCCCCTACGACTTCAACATATATGGAGATCAATAATGTAAGGGCATTGATGCAC
>CAJJCU010000039.1 GCA_905182775.1 uncultured Flavobacteriales bacterium | reverse complement strand
ATAAGGGATATTAATACCCTGAGTTTTTAGAATTTGTTTCGCCATAAATGCGGCTGACGCATGAGGAATTGCATAATGTACATGAATCACATCAAGCTTCTCATACTTGGCAACATCGACCATCTTACTAGCAAGCTCTGTTTCATAGGGTTGAAAATCAAACAAGGGATAATCGGTCACCGAAACTTCATGGTAAAAAACATTTTCAATAAAACCGCCGAGTCTTACAGGTTGAGAATAGGTAATGAAATGAACCTCATGTCCTTTTTTTGCAAGAGCCTTCCCCAATTCCGTCGCCACAACACCGCTCCCGCCAAAGGTCGGGTACAATACAATTCCTATTTTCATTTTATTTGTCTTTTTTATCTTTATTGTTCCCTATTGGGAAAAAGAAGTTGATTCGGTAAATAATGGGCAAAATACGTTGAACCGCTCCTTCACTGTTCTTAATTCGTATACTATAGCTACTGCGGAAAGGACTATTTTCCGCATTGATCACATCATAGAATACACCAAGGTTGATTCGGAACTTTTCATTGTACTCTTTCGAAAATCCACCGCCAATAAATAAAGTGGGCGCCCATTTCTTATTTCCATTCGTGAGATCTAAAAAATTATAAGGACTGCGCAGTAGCTCAAATTCAAACCCACCAAATAGAGCGTCTTTATAACGGGCATGGGCATAAATACCCCCTCCAAAAATATTGAAATTCGTTTTAACACCTAAATTATTGTTCCAAGTTCTTTGTAAACGGAATGATGGGCCAACTGCAAAATGCTCATTTAAGATAGCTGCATATTTAAAGCCCACACTGAAAGTCCCTCCAAAACTAGAGACACTAGCGGCATGAAGTTCGACACCGACTTCAGACCCATTGAATGCGACCTGTCCAGATGCACAAAGCGATATACAGATTGAAATAGAGGTAATTATTTTCTTCATTGTTAAATAGTTTTTACAAAGATAAGACGAATTACTTCTTTGGAAATAGAAGCCTTATTATCTTTGTAAAAAAAACAGTCAAGCATGCAACGCTTAAATGGAAAAGAAACCGCTCAGAAAATAAGAACGGAATTACAGGCTAAAGTTTCTGAAAGGAAATTAAGAGGCTCTAAAACCCCTCATCTTGCTGCCATTTTGGTTGGTAACGATGGAGGCTCCTTGTCGTATGTTACCGCTAAAGTAAAAGCCTGCGAGGAAATTGGGTTTGACAGCACCCTCATCCGATTTGACAATGATATTTCCGAAACAGCTCTTTTAAAAAAGGTACAGGAACTAAATAATGACGATACCGTTGATGGTTTTATCGTTCAGCTCCCTTTACCAAAGCATATCGACGAAACAAAAGTAACAGATACGATTAGCCCAAATAAAGACGTAGATGGATTTCACCCAATGAATTTGGGGAATATGCTACTGAACCTCCCTGGTTTTTTATCTGCGACACCTGCAGGAATCATTGAGCTTATAAAAAGATACAATATAGAAACCTCCGGAAAGCATTGTGTTATTATTGGTCGGAGTAATATAGTTGGCACACCCTTAAGCATTATGCTCAGTCGGAATTCGAACCCGGGTAACTGCACCGTAACACTTGCCCACTCAAGAACCCAAAACCTCAAGGAACTTTGCCTTCAGGCAGATATCTTAGTTGCAGCAATAGGAAAACCTGATTTTGTCACGGCTGATATGGTTAAAGAGGGTGCTGTGATCATCGATGTTGGAACAACGCGGGTTGACGATAGCTCGAGGGAAAGAGGTTGGAGACTGGTTGGGGATGTCAAATACGCAGAAGTTGCCCCTAAATCAAGTTTTATAACACCTGTACCAGGCGGTGTAGGCCCAATGACCATTGCCTCATTAATGATGAATACTTTAAAAGCAATGGAACTCAATGGAAAATAAAACGACCTTCAAAATTAATGGCCCCTATATTGAACTTCTCGCGCTTTTAAAAGCGCTTGGTATTGCACAGACGGGGGGACATGCAAAAATGATTGTCGACGATGAAGAAGTTCTCAGGAATGGAGAAATAGAGCTCAGAAGACGGGCGAAATGTATTCCCGGAGATCTCATCGTAATTGGTACGCAGGAAATAAAACTGGTTTAAGCCGAGAACTGATTTCCTAATAAACTTTATGTTCGTTTAGGATGTTAATACTAAAAGACAAACTATCTTCGAAAATTATGTTGAGTTATTCCGTTTATCGAAATGAAAACACCAAGAAATGGGTGACATTTGTTCATGGTGCCGGAGGCAGCAGCTCAATTTGGTTTCGACAAATCAGAGCCTTTAAAAGCGAATTCAACATTTTATTGATTGACCTACGCGGTCATGGAAATAGCAAAACCAACTTTAAAGAAAACCACAAACAAGAGTATACATTTGAGGTGATTACAAATGATATTATCGAAGTTTTAACGCATTTGAAGATTGAAAGATCTCATTTTATAGGCATCTCACTGGGGACCATTTTAATTAGAGATTTGGCGGAAAGGAAACCAAATTTAGTAGAGAGTATGGTTTTGGGAGGCGCAATTTTAAAGCTTAATATCCGTTCAAAGCTCTTAATGGGTTTTGGTAATTTCTTTAAATCTGTTGTGCCATATATCTTTTTATACAAACTTTTTGCATTTGTCATTATGCCTAAAAAGAACCACAGAGAATCCCGATTATTATTTATTAAAGAGGCCAAAAAGCTTTACCAAAAAGAATTTATCAGGTGGTATAAATTAACCGCACAACTGAACCCTCTACTGCGTTTTTTTAGATTAAATGATATCAATATACCGACGCTTTATGTTATGGGAGAGCAGGATCATTTGTTCTTACCATCAATTAAGAAAGTTATTTCAGGTCACATGAGTGCACAACTGCATGTCATAAAAAACTGTGGTCACGTTGTGAATGTTGAACAACCTATGGAATTTAATACGACGGTCATCTCTTTTTTAAAATCACAAACCGTTAAGACTGAGTAATCCTATAGCCTTGCTCGCATCTATTAATGCATTGATAACGCGTTGATTACATCCAGGAAAAATCAAAATATTGCTATTTCAAATACCTGAAATCTTGCCCAGCTTTAATTGACTTCACCGTTTCAAGAATGATCCGTATGCAATTCTCTACATCATCCTTATGTGTCATCTCAACAGTTGTATGCATATACCGCAGCGGTAAAGAAATCAATGCACTTGTCACCCCTTCATTTGAATACGCAAAAGCATCTGTATCTGTCCCTGTTGATCTCGAAACTACGGCTCGTTGAAAAGGAATTTTATGTTTTTCTGCAGTCTTGAAAATTTGTTTTAAGAAATTATTTTGAACTGCTGGACCATAGGTTAAAACAGGGCCTTCACCAGATTTCAAATCTCCATTCTCTATTTTACTGACCATGGGCGTATTCGTGTCATGACAGACATCCGTAACTAAAGCAACATCAGGCTTAATCGTATGGGCCATCATTTGCGCCCCACGCAATCCGATTTCTTCCTGAACAGAATTCACGACATACAAGGAGAACGGAAGCTTGGTTTTAGTTTCTTTCAATAAACGCGCAACTTCTGCAATCATGAATCCACCCATTCTGTTATCTAAGGCACGCCCTACATATTTATTCTTATTGAGAACCATGAATTCATCTTCAAAAGTAGCGACACATCCAACATGCACTCCTAATGCTTCCACCTCTTCCTTTGTACTACATCCGCAATCTAAGAAGATGTTTTTCATACTCGGAGTTTCTTCTTTACCCTTTCGCATATGGATTGCAGGCCATCCAAAAACAGCCTTAACTTCACCTTTTTCCGTATGGATATTTACCCTTTTCGAGGGAGCAATCATGTGGTCAGAACCACCATTTCTCATCAGATAGATAAAACCATCCTTTGTAATATAATGAACGAACCATGAGATCTCATCGGCATGCGCCTCAATCACCACTTTGTATTTTTTACCAGGATTGATAATACCAGCTATACTACCGTAGTTATCCGTAATATACTCATCAACATAAGGTTTCAAATAATCCAACCAAAGCTTCTGCCCTTCAGATTCAAAACCAGTAGGACTCGCATTGTTTAAATATTTTTCAAGAAATTTTTCGGATTTTGTTGTTATTATTTTTTTCATTCTACCTCATTAAAGTTACGTTTCCTTTCACTATTGATTTCAATCCACCTACACAAGTAACGTCTAGGTAATAATCATATACATCCGGTTGTAATGGACTGTCTCTAAAGACTCCATCCCAACCTTGGGATACATCTTGAGATTCAAAAACCATTTCTCCCCATCGGTCAAATATTCTAAAGATGACTTTTTCAATATATAATCCGCGAACATACAAAACATCATTGTAACCATCCCCATTTGGTGAGAAGGCATTCGGAACAAAGACAAAAGGATCTTCACAAATAATTTCAAACACTTTCAGACTTACCGTATCATCCCTACTGCAGATGCCGTCAGAAACAGATAAGGTGTAAATGATATCTTCATTGATTACTGCATCAGTTTGTTGATTCGAAGGAGCACTTAGACCGTCCTCGGGGGTCCACTGGTAGGATGTTAAGCCTGAAGGAGACCCAAATAAAGTCACGGTTGATCCTGCCGCAACGGTATAATCAGAAGCTGAAGCAATCACAAATGCAGAGTCAATATCGGACACATTAATAAAAATTGAATCTTGAACAATACACCCCTCAGGTGACGTAGCAGTGATATAGATATACTGAGAAAATAAAGGAGCGCCCTGAACAGTTGTTGTATTTGATGGATCGATTAAAACCTCAATCGGTTGCCAGTCATAATCAAGACTAATCAAAGGATTCATATTAGTCACGGACAAATCGATAATATCTCCCGCACAAATAGAATCTTCAGCCGATAAGGCCAACTCCGGCTCAATAAAAACAAAAAGCACACTGTCTATACTGGAACAAAGCTCATTATTGGCTTGAACAAAATAATAGCCCTCAATTGGTTCTTCTATAATGATCAGTGCTTGTGTTAAGTCAATATTCAAGGTATCAGAAAAATTATTATTCGAAGACCATACAAACTCATTGGCACCATCGATCAAAGGATCTAAGGTAGTTGGAGATGCAACGCAAAGCTCAATCAGATCAACTAAATCAATAATCGGTTCAGGCGTAACTGTAATTTGAGCTGTATCGGCATCAAAAACATCACAGATATCATCATAAACATATAAAATCACCTCATAGGTGCCATCGGTATCGAAACTCAACGTAGGATTAAAGTTCAAGGAGTCAAGAATGTCATTTCCAAAATCCCACATGAAATCAGAATCTAAAAGTGAGTTATTCGTAAAATTGACATTTAAGGGTGCACATCCCAAGGTATTGTCTAAGTCAAAATCTGCCACTGGTTCCACTCTATAATCGACAAAGACACTGTCCTCTAAAGTACAAAAGCCATTACTGAGTGCCACATAATAAGTGCCTCCCAAAGAAACCACAAGGTTTGAATCACCCGCTGGGTTGAGTACATTGGAAAAATCAGGGACATCAGACCAAATAAATGCATTTGCTGTACCGCTTGAATTGGCCGTTAATGTAGTACTGGATTGGTCACAGATGAGAACAGAATCTAGCCCCACAATCGTTACATCCGGTAAAACTGTTATTGTTACTTCGGCCGAATCAGAAACGGGACAAATCGAATCATAGATGTACAAAGTCACATTGTATTCTCCTGGCATCGTATACTCGATATTCGGTTCAAAAGTGGTCGAATCTAGATTCCCATTCCCAAAATCCCATAAAAAATAACTCGTCTGAACAGAGAAATTATTAAAACTCACAGACAAGGGTGCACAGCCTATAGGATCAATAGGTTCAAATTCAGCTTCAGGAGCACTATCAAACTGCACGTTCACAGTGTCTATAGTTGAGCAGAATCCATTTCCAACCTGGATATAATAAACCCCCGCAGCTGTCACGGTAATAACAGAATCTTCTGGAGCATTTAGTGGATTAGAAAAATCAGAATTGAGTGACCAAATAAAATTCGTAGCCGTCCCATAGGTATTTACAGACATATCAAAAGGTTCACTATTACAAATATTAATAGGGTCAATAACCTCAGCAATTACAGAGTCTACAACAAGAACCGTAATTTGAGCGGAATCAACAATCTGACAAACACTATCTGTTACAAAAAGATTGACCTGGTAAGAACCTGCTTCTGTATACGTCTGAACAGGGTTGTACGTTGTTGAGTCGAGTTCTCCATCTCCAAAGTCCCACAAATAGGTATCACTATCAGAAGAAATATTGTCAAAAGTCACCGTGAAATCTGTACATCCAGTAGTTTGATCTACCGTAAAGTCGGCCACAGGTATGATTTCTGCATCAAATTTAAATAGCAAATTGTTGCAATTCGTACTGTTATTGTCGGCTGACCAAGCACCTGGGGTTGTTGGGAAATCACTGGCTCCACCACATCCAGCACAAACTGACTGGTACACAATCCCGTTTTTATCAAATCGAGAGGTACCTCCATCTACATGCTCATTAGCTGTAGCACCGCCTAGATAGGACCCATAGAGAATGTCAGAAAAATCAGCATAAAGAACTATCAAATAAAAATCAAACCCATTGGGAGAAGTTCCTTGAAACGCATCGGGAGTTACAGGCATTCCATCAAGCGGGTTCGCTTGAAGAATATTGGCACCCCAACCTGAAACATAAATATTCCCACAATTGTCAACCAGAAAAGCAGTAGGCGATATATGAATCTGCGGACTCCCGTTTCCGAAACGAGTTGAAGCCAAATTCGTTGTTAAATTCGAATTGAGTTTCATGATAAAATTACTGCTTGCCCCATTCGAATATGGAGCATTATTGACAGGAAAAGTCCCGCCAACAGATTGTCCTAGCAGAAATATATTATCTACGCGATCTACTTCAACAAAGAATACTTGGTCATATTGATTCATCCCAACATAACTGGCTTGCGTGATGTTGCTTCCTGAAGCATTTGTTTTAACCACAAAACCGTCTGTACCACCGGAATAATTGGCTTGAAATCCTCCGGTCGTTCCCGGTAAATCATTAGACTCCGTTCCTCCTGCAAAAACAATATTTCCATTGAGGTCAACTTTGACAGAATAACAAGCATCGTTCTGAGCTCCTCCATAATAACTAGACGAAAGTAATTGTGTGAAATCAGCAGACAATTTAAAGACAACACCATCCTGAGCACCTGCATTTGCATTTTGAAATGCATTCACTACAGGAAAATCATTTGAATGCGTGCATGAAGCAACAATAACATTATTGGAAGCATCTAACATGATCTCGCCCCTGAAGTTGTCACCATAATTACTTGTTAAATCGGCAAAAGCCGTATAATTAGCGGCATCGTAGTTTACTCCATCATTACCAGAACCTCCAACATAGGATGATCCAAGAAGAGTTGTACCATCTTCACTAAGCTTGGAAACATATAAATCAATACCAAATTCCGAATGATTGACTCCCGTACTACCAAAATTAAAACCTAATGCACCTCCATTGTGTGTTGAATTGTAGGCACCTGCGCTTACAGGGAAATCAGCACTTGAAGTTGAACCAAAAAGGTACAGGTTGTTGTTTTCATCGCAAATCATGCTATGCGCAGTCTCTGTGCCTTGATTGTTATTCCCTCCACCCAAAAAGGTACTCCACAACATATTTATACCGTCCTCACTATATTTACTTACAAACACATCCGAAATACCCACAACCCCAAGCTCCACAGTGAAATTAGAATTGACATCAAAGGCACCATTGTCAGGCGTTGGGTAACCATTTCCGTAAACCATACCGCCAGAATAGGCAGTCTCATCATAACCATATGTTGCAGTCATACCGAAGTTGTCCGCATTGGCACCATTGTAAGTTGCGAAAATCAATACCGGATCAATTACCAATTCAAAATCATGATTGTAGGAGCCTATCTCGAATGAGACAATACCCTCTGTAATTTTAAAAGCACAAGGAACTTCAATTTCTTTACCCTCAATATTTTGAAAGGCGTATGGGTGCTCTTCGTAAATCATCCCTAATTGTGTCGTGATTTCTATATCGCCATTATTTAAAATTTTCAAAGCCTTTTGACCAACATATTCAAACTGAATTTTATCCGCACTAATTTGAGGCGCAACAATAAATTCATATTTAAATTGATTCCCTTTGTTTTCTATTTGCAAATCTATGCCATCATAAAACTGGACTAAAGAAGCATGACTATAGGCTTGAACTTTATTTGCCCATTTGTCGGGATCATTACCTTTTAAATAATTAAAATAATGTTTGCTTGGGTCTGACTTTTTGATCTGATTCACTTTTTGACTCCCCAAGAAATTCAAATGAATCACTTCCTGTTTGTTTTGTATCGATTCAGTGGGCTCCCATGATGGGTTTGCATGGCTTTCGTGCATTGCCGCAAAATCTTGTAGATGGTACACGAATTTATTTTGCTGTACCCAGACTTTCCCTCCATCGATTGGAGACTGAAAAAGTACACCATCGGGCCATTGCCCTTTATTTTCGATAAGTGACTGACGAGAAGTACTTTCGTGAGAATGTCCTCCAACATGATTCACATGAGCATCTTGAGACCAAAGCCCATGAGGAATGAAGCAAATTAAAGTAAGGAAGTAAAATAGAATTTTCATAAACAGAAATAAGTGTTCTAAGATACACAATTTACGTAGAAAAATTTGTTTAAAAAAACCCTTTAAGCCAACAATAACCATTATAATATTTAATTTCGTTGCATCGCCATTTTATTGATTATGAAAAATAGGATTACCGAACTCTTTAAAATAAAATACCCCATCATTCAGGCAGGAATGATTTGGTGCTCAGGATGGGAACTTGCCTCAGCTGTTTCTAACGCAGGAGGACTGGGTATTATTGGTTCAGGGTCCATGTATCCTGAGGT
>CAJJCU010000038.1 GCA_905182775.1 uncultured Flavobacteriales bacterium | reverse complement strand
GCAACGGCAGAAATCATCTTAATTACTATGCAGGTGATCCTCCAAGAAGACCAACAACTACTCCAAAAAGCGCTACACCTTCAATCAAGGCTGCTGCGATAATCATCGTTGTAGTGATTTTCCCTGAAGCTTCAGGGTTACGTGCGATACCTTCAACGGCTTTACCACCGATTTGACCAATACCGATACCTGCTCCTAAAACTGCAAGTCCTGCTGCAATTGCTGCTATACTTCCGTACATATTATATAGAATTAAAAATTACTAATTAATGATGCGGCTCTTCAACTGCGGCACCTATAAATAAAGCTGACAGTAGCGCAAATAAATACGCCTGAAGAGCAGCCACCAACAATTCCAATACCGATATAAATAATGCCATAGGAACAGAAAGTGCGCCCCATGCAGCATTTTTATTTATAAAGATGATGGAAATCAATGCTAAAATGATAATGTGTCCAGCAGTAATGTTGGCAAACAAACGAATCATTAAAGCAAAAGGCTTTGTAAAAATCCCAACGATCTCAATAGGGATCATAATTGGAAGCAAGGCTTTTGGCACTCCTGGAGGCGCAAAAATATGTCCCCAATAATTCTTGTTTCCATTAATAAGAATAATAATTAATGTCATGGCAGAAAGAAACAAGGTGACAGAGATGTTACCTGTTAAATTCGCACTTCCTGGAAAGATAGGAATCAACCCCAAAAGATTATTGATCCAAATAAAGAAAAATATCGTTAACAAGAAAGGAACAAACTTCTTATACTTTTTCTCATTGATATTGGCTTTTGCAATGTCGTCTTGAACAAAAATAATTAATGGCTCTAAAAACTTAGCAATCCCCTTTGGAGCAACAGCACCATGATTTTTATAAAATCTAGCACATGAGAACATTAAAATGAAAACTAAAAAGGAACCTATAAATAGTGACATTACATTCTTAGTAATAGAAAAGTCAATTGGTTTCACATTGCCATGAACATGACCATTTTCAAAGTGAAGGGCACCATGACTATCCAATTCATATATTTTTTCATGAAACATTGCAAATCCTTTCGCAGCGCCTTGTCCAATAAAATAAGAAATATGATTGCCTTTGTCATCTTCGCCTTCAAAATGTGTGCCGTGGTATAAGTCGGAAGAAGAAAATGTCTTAAGCCCATCTTTTGTCTTTAAAATCACTGGTAAGTAAATTGAAGTACCTCCGTGCTCTGGACCCCAAAGATGCCATTCGTGCGCATCCTTGACATGATGCATGATCATCTCGCTGACATTAAATTCTTTTTCTTCGTGATTCTCTGATGACTCGTTACTTGCCGTTGCAACAGCAGAGGTCAAGGAAAAAAGAAGTGCGATTCCGAAATATAATAGTGCTTTTTTCACGTTAAAAATGTCTTTTCAAAAATTTTGTGCAAATGTAACGAAACTTTTAAAAGAAACAATACAAAAATGGCAAGCATTCAATGTACTATTTTGAACGCAATCTCTTGTACAATTTAACAGCCACCATAAGACCTAGACCAACAGCGAAAAAGCCAATCGTTCCATACACCCAATTCAGGGTACTTTTCAAAACCACCAAAAAGACAATTGCAACTAAAAACAAGGTCGCTAATTCATTCCATAGCCTCAGTTTTGTGCTCGTCCATGTTAGCTCCGATCTTTGTAATCTAAACATAATTCTCTGCGTAAAAAAATGATACACAAGTAGGAAGAGTACCAAAAGAAGCTTAAGATGCATCCAAGGTTGAGAAAGATAGTATTCAGAATTAAGTAAAATCATCCAGGTACCAAAAAGAACCGTCAAAAGCATTGAGGGTGTCGTAATGACCCACCATAATTTTTTTTCCATGATCGAAAACTGTTCGGAAAGAATTTGTTTTTTCATCTCCTCTGCTGATTGTGCCTCTTTGTGATAGATAAATAGCCGGACCATATAAAACAGACCTGCAAACCAACAAACAACAAATATGATATGTAAAGATTTTATAACATCAAAACTCATACTACAAAAATACATTTTATATGTCCATTTCTACTTGTCTTGCTTTTCCCGTTAATTGACAGTAATATTGTTTAGTTGTTATACACCTATATGAAACTTAGTTTACTTGTAATTTTAATGCTCCCCATCTTAACTTTTGGACAATACAAATTACTTTCAACTGAAGGTCAATATCAGGGAGATAAGTTGTTTATCAAAAATCCAAAGCAAATGGACGGCTTTGGCTACTGCATTATAAAAGTCACCGTAAATGGCGATGTTCTTCCAGCCTCTATACAATCACCGAATTTTGAAGTAGACTTCAGTCTCTTTGATTTAGAAATTGGTGATGATGTATTTGTAGTTATTGAACATTTCGATGGCTGCACACCTCGCTTTCTCAATCCTAAGATCTTACTTCCGGAAAGTACCTTTAACTTAAAGGACATCCAGATGAAAAATAAAGAAATACTTCAATGGGAAACTGAAAATGAAAAAGGCATACTTGACTATGACATTGAACATTTCAAATGGAATAAATGGGAGAGTGTTGGACAAGTAAGGGGAAAAGGTCTTGAAAAGTCAAATACATACTCTTTTAAAGTCTCATTGCATTCAGGAGAAAATAAATTTAGAGTTACACAAACGGATAACTCGGGCGAAAAGAGAATCTCTAAAGAGATTTCACAAGAGTCCGAGATCGAAGAATTCACAATGTCCCCATCAAGCGTACGCGATTATATATCGTTCTATTCCGCTGGCGAATTAAAGAAAACACGCTACGAAGTATTTGACGCATTCGGGAACCTCCTTAAGGTTGGTCTTTCAACAAAGGTCGACTGTAGAAATATCGTAAATGGCATTTACTACATGAATTACGACAACAAAAGTGAAAAGTTTTTAAAGATTAGTGAATGATAAAAAAAATTGAACACCTCGGAATTGCTGTTTCCTCAATCGAGGCATCGCTACCTGTTTTCGAAAAACTACTTGGAAAAAAAATGTATAAATCTGAGGTCGTAGCGTCAGAGCATGTAAAGACTGCTTTTATTGCCCTTGGGGAATCTAAAATTGAATTGGTTGAAGCTACAGATTCATCATCGCCTATAGCACACTTTCTAAAAAAGAATAAAGAAGGTTTTCATCACTTAGCACTGGATGTTGAGGATATTGAATATGAGATTTCTAGACTTAAAAAAGAAGGATTTACGCTCATTCATGAGAGTCCTAAAGACGGAGCAGACAATAAAAAAATTGCTTTTTTACATCCTAAATCGACAAACGGAATGCTTATTGAACTTTGTGAGGAGATTCTTTAGTCAACATAATCGTTCTTTTCATATCTTTTTAGTACCACTTTTAGGTTTTCTTTCTTCTTCTTTCTTCTTGCCGAAATAGAGGTTTTTGTAAAGTATTTGTGCTTCTTTAGAAAACTAATTTGAATCTTATCCCACTCCCGGTCACTATCTATTTTATCCATCCCCCTTAACTCAAGTCTTAAACGGTTAGAGATTTGCTCAAAATCGTCACGTCCTAAATAGTCTAAATCCGCATCACAAATAATCTCCTGAAGCTTATTAATAGGCTTATGTGGTATTTCTGTTACATGAATAAGCTCTACAATGGTCTTTATATGCTGTTCTGTATAGCCATAATTAGGAAGCCATTCTGCAGCCATATCCGCCCCAATACTTTCGTTATTCTCATATTGCTTAACAAAGCCTGCATCGTGTAAAATAGCAGCTGTTTTAAGCAAAAACAAACCCTCATCAGTAACGCCCTCTAAGAGGGCTATACGCTCAACAGCAGTAACAACATCAATAGAATGATTGACAGAATGATAAAGTAATTTATCTGAAAGCCCTTCTTTTAAATAATCTAAAACAAAATGCTCCGTCTTATAGTAATTAATGGAACTAAAATGGTGTAATTGAACAATCTCACTGAATTTTACATTTGGAATTAAACCCTCTCCTTTCTCAGATAACTCGGGTTTTATCTTTAAAACCGAATACCTATCAACCTCAATTCCTCCTTTAATTTGCACCTTGCCCTTGTATTTGCACTCAAAATAAGGCTCAATAAATGTAAATGTCGTACCCGAAATCGTCACCTCTCCGGGCGCACCATATTTTTCCATTTGTTGGGCTTGATTTACTGTAGGCCCCCAAATATCATAGGCTAATTTCAAATCACCGATAATACCAGCCACAACGGGCCCAGTATGGATCCCTAAACGAAGCTCCCAATAGTCACTGTGATTTGCAATAGCGTCAAACTTAAGCTTTGACATGTAATCCTGAATCTGCAAAGCTGCAATACAGGCATTCATTGGATTAATAGAGTTTTCTACCGGAATACCACCGGCGCACATATAAGCATCTCCAATAGTCTTGATTTTCTCTAAGTCATTTCCTTGAACCAGCTCATCAAATCGCCTGAATAAAACGTCAAGTCTCTTTACGAGTCTACTCGGCTTCATTCTTTGAGAAATATTAGTAAAGCCAACAACATCTGTAAACATTACTGTCACTTTATTAAAGGCATTTGCCTCTACTTTTCCTTTTACCTTAAGCTCCCTTACAACCTCTTCAGGAAGTGCATTTGCCAACCATCTTTCAGCATTGTCTTTTTCAACCTGAAGCAATTCCTGCTGCTCAAGAACTTTATTTTTCTCTGCTTCAATAAGCTTACTTTGTTCTTCAATTCTTGATTTTTGATTACTGATCTCCCTTGTGCGTTCAGTTACCTTGATCTCTAACTTCACTTGCTCTCTTCGTTCTGACTCTATTCTACGTTTAAAAATTAAAAATGCCAATATCGAAATTAGCAAGGCAACAAGTGTCCAAAACCACCACGTCCCCCAATAAGGAGGCAGTATCGAAATCTCAAGTATCGTGGGCGAAGAGCTCCACTTTCCTTCTCCTAATTTCGCGTAAATCTTTAAGGTGTAGTTACCTGGAGACAAAGAATTAAAAGACAACTCGTGTCTGTTTTCAAGTGGTTGTTCTCCAACAGAAGTACCTATCAGCTCATATTTGAATTGGGTTAATTCAGGGTTTGATAAATCATTACTTTGAAACCTAATTGTAAAACTCCTATCCGTATAAGGCAGTTCAATGGATTTTGTTTTGGAGATAGGTAATTTTAAAGGAGAGCCTTTATCTCCAGGCTTCAGCCAACCATTATTGAGTTTAAACTTTGTGATAATGACTTTTTGATCTGTATCCCCAATATTCAATTCATCAGGTCTAAATACATTGTAACCATATATAGAACCGAAAAATAATTCTCCATTTTGTGAATTAAAATAGGCATTGGAATTAAATTCATTACTCACCAAACCATGAACCTCTAAGTATGAATTTATTTTGGAGTTCTTGGGATTATAGGAAGCGATGCCCTTATTGGTACTAACCCAAATTTTATTTTTATCATTTAAAACTCCATAAATAATATTATTTGGGAGTCCCGCTTTTTTATTAATTACTTTTATTTTTTCAGAATCGAAATCAATATATAACATTCCAGAACCATAGGTACCCATATAGAGATTTCCCTTTTCATCATCACACAAAGTGGTAGCATAATCCTTACAATACGCTCTTATTTTTTTATTTATCGGGTGGGGCTTTATGGAATAATTACCCAAATCGTTAACGACCAATTGATTAATCCCCCCAGCATTTGTAGCAAACCAAACCCTATTCTTTCGATCCTTATATATGACCCGACAGACCCCTGGGGAAAGGGACGCATCCGGACGGTTTACATTGTGTTCAAATCGCTGTGACTTTCCAGTTTTAGTATTGTAAAGAAAAACCGCTCCCCTTGTTGCTAAAAAATAGGCATTCTCACTTTCTCTTTCAATGCCATAAATCTTATTGTATTTTGGAAGTAAAATCGGATTCACGTATTCTAAACGTGTGTACTTGAAAGTGTTGTCATTAAAGATATCTAACCTAAAAAGACCATCTATAAATCCAACCAGAATTTGATTTGAATCTACACAAAATGAGGAAAGGACATTGTGTTTGGCTTCCTTCGAATTCCTGTCATTACTCCAACGATTAAAATGTGAAAACTCACCCGTGTTTCTATTCCATCTTGAAATACCGATGTCCGTACCAACATTTAGGTATTTTCCACTTTGGTCCTCAGAAAAAGTCCAGACATTTGGTGAGGGAAGATTTTTACTTGGATTTGCACCTGGTCCAACTCCAATAAAACCAGAGTACTTTGGATCGAAACTAGAAACACCTCTGTCGCTACCAATCCAAATTTTCTTATTTCTATCCTCAAAAAGAACACTTAAATTATTGTACATCAATGCCCTTTTCTGAAACATATCCTGGGTGCTATTGATCAGTTCACCATCGTTATCAATTGTTAAGAGACCATTGTCTGAAGTAGCAAAAAACCACTGCCCCTGAGAAAGGCAGATGTCTTTTACTTGAGACGTAAGTAATTCTGGGTAATCTTGAAATTTTCGAATCAAGCAGCTCGACTTATAATCCAGTTGAAAGACTCCGTAATTTGAACCTAAATAAATTTGATTGTCGGATGCAACTGAAATATCTAAAATATCAAAATCAGAAAAGCCAAGAACATCTGTCCTGATTCTCTTAGAAATTTTATTTTTAACATCATAGAGATAGAGCTCTTGAGCACCCGTCCTAATGATTAAAAAATCATTAAATAAGGTTACAGAATTTATATCCGTCGTGCTATTCCCCCAATCTACAGAGACAAAAGACTTTTTTTCTGGATGGTACCTAAGGACGCCTTGATTGGTAGTAGAAATCCAAATCTCTTGATCATTGCCAATAGATAACGAGGTTATATCCAGATTCTTTTTATTATCTGGAGTGTGCGTCCTAAAGACTTCAGTATCTATATTATAAACAGTGAGACCATTTTTAGTTCCAAACCAAAGTCTTCCATCACTTGTTTTCGCAGAGCTTGTAATAAATGGATTGTCAATTCCATCAATCTCATCTGAATTGAAAACCTCAAATTTCTCACCATCAAATCGATTGAGCCCATCTTGGGTCCCTATCCATAAAGCACTGTTCTCATCCTGTAAAATTGTGTTTACAGAGCTCTGGGATAAGCCATTATTAATAGTATAGTTGTTAAACCGGTAAACGGATTGAGAACCAATAAAAAATGGAATAAATGCAATGAGAAATAATAATGTTTTCACACAGTAAGGGGCTAGTTTTCGGTAGAATTGTCTACATTATTTGCTTGTATCAATGAGTTTTCCATATCTCGGTCAAACATATACATACCTCCAGAATCTGAACCAATTAGATTCAGCTTATCCAATATTGTTCTTGCCAAAGCCTCTTCTTCTAATTGTTCTGAAACATACCATTGAACAAAATTATGCGTGGTATAATCCTTTTCTTGCAAACAGATGTCTACCAAATTATTAATGCTTTCTGTAACACCTATTTCATGTGCCAACAAGGATTCAAAAACATTTTTCAAGTTTTTATACTCTTGTGGAGGTTGCTCAAGTTGAGGAATTTCTGCTCTTCCTCCTCTTTCATTCACAAACTTCACAAGCTTTAGCATATGAAAGCGCTCTTCGTCTGAATGCGTATACATGAAACTTGCCGTTCCATTCAAACCATTGGATTCAGCCCAAGAAGCCATTGCTAAATAAAACTGTGAGGAAGATGCCTCTTTTTTAATTTGGTCGTTTAACGCCGCTTCAACTCTTTTATTCATAATCGGATATTTGGTTAACTAACAATTTAAGTTAAGAAAAGTTATTTATTAAAATTTAAAAAACCATGAGATTAATGGCAAAGGGAAAGATTCAAAACTTTCACCATCCCATACTGTAACACCGGCAACAGCAATTTGAAAAGCCCTGTTTTCATTTTTCTGAAAGCGCATACCCGGCATAATATATAGTGCCACAGGACTGCTACTTTCAACTGAAACGACAACAGGTGTTGAGGTAACATCAGTAACGTATCCATTTTCATCTCGCGTTATTTCCCTCCCTCCAGAGATTCGATTATAGGACGTGAAATCAGAAACCCCAAAGGCAATCATTGAATCAAAAAACAAGCTGGCCTTATTGGTCAATTGTCTAATTCCTGCAACAGAAAGTATCGGTGCTTTAAATGTATTTCTAACTTTTTCTGTTGGAATTTGAGGTGAATCATACTCATAATATTCAAAAGTGGCATAAGTTCCCGTGGAAGGATCATAGTTTTGATAATCCGTTAAGGAGGTCATTTCTCCCGTGGAAGATGTATATAATCCCTCAACGGATTGATTTCTATCACCGTAGCTAACGGCATAAGAGTTTCCATTCCAAGTCTCATTTCGAGTTCCGGCATTAAAATAGCCGAAACCACCAGAGATACTTATATTGTTTTTTCTATCTCCAAAAGTCATCGTTGCCCAATGTAGCCCTCCAAATCCTCTAAATTGATTCAAATAGCCACTCGTTCCAACCATAGAGGCAACAGAAAAATTAACCTTCTCATTATTGGTTGGGATCGTGTATTTACCCACAGCTACCAACGGACTACCAATCCAAGTAGTCATAACGCCAACATTCAGGCGGTCCGTAACAGCAAAATGCACCTCAGGACCAAAAAGATTGACCATTGCATAGTGTTCATTTTTCTTTATTGGCAATGCGTTATTTGTGAAAGCATATCGTGTCGAAAACGGGCTTTCTTCACGGAACTCTCCATTGATAATATTAGACTTTGAATCTATCACCGTAATTCTTTTCACCTCTGATTTTAAAATGTAAATTTTACCTATTGTTTCCGTTTCAATAAGTAATTCACGAGCATCATCACTTAATATTTTAGCAATATATTTTGTTCCGTCATTTTTCTCAATCAAGCGCAGTGAGGTATCAGGTTGTATTACTTGACTGTATGATCCGAAAGAAAAAAACAGCATGAAGACCGTAAGACATAGATATATAATTGATTTCATGTTTATTCGTTTAATAGGGCTAATTTACAACATAATTTCTGTGTACTCGCAAGGATAATGAGGTTAAAACCTCATATGGGATTGTATTTAATTGTCTAGCTAAATCCATTAACGATTGTTGCGAACCTATGATCTCTACAGGTTCATTTTCTTGGATTTCCAATCCGGTGACATCGACCATAATCATATCCATACACACATTCCCCACCGTGACACATTTCATGCCTTTAATATAAACGGCGCCAACTCCATGGCTTAAAGACCTTCCGAAGCCATCTGCATAACCCACGGGTATGATCCCAATAGTCATTGACCTTGTGGCGATAAACTCGCGATTGTAACCGACAGCATCTCCGTTCTTCAAGTTTCTAAGCTGTACAACCTGGCTACTCCACTCAATGACAGGTATCAGCTTATTCACAATGGCAGGATGTTCTGAGACTCCATAAGCTACAATACCCATACGAACCATATCTAGGGCGGTTTCAGGATGATTTAAAATCGCTGAAGAATTGGCAATATGCCGCAAGAAAGGTTGAGAAACTTGTTCTTGAATTCGCGCACAGCATTCTTTAAATGTATCAAATTGCTGCTGCGTAAAGGTCATATCCTTATGGTCTGATTCTGCAAAGTGAGAATAAACCCCTTTCAAGTGAATTTCAGGCTGCGAACGAAGCGTGTCAATAAAATCAGGGACCTCTTTTGGAGAAATACCCAGACGATTCATACCCGTATCAATCTTCAAATGAACGGGAAAGCCCTTCATCTTTCGGGAAATCAACTCTTTTATAAAATCATCAAGTAAGCTCAAAGAAAAAATTGCTGGTTCCAACAGGTACTCAATACAATCATGAAAGTCATCGATCCCCGGGCTCATAACAAGGATCGGACACTTTACGCCCTGCTCTCGAAGCTGCACCCCTTCATCTGTATAAGCAACACCTAAATAGTCAATTCCCAGTTGATCAATATAAGGTCCTGTTTTCGAGAGACCTGTTCCATAAGCATTGGCTTTAACCATCACGAGGGCTTTTGTCTTTTTAGGTAGAAGGTCCTTTAAATGATGAATGTTATTGCGTAATGCACTTAAATTGACATTGATTTTTGTTCTATGGTGCTTTACTTTCAGTTGATTCGCCATCTTACTCATCCAAGACTGCTTATTCCCCTTTACAAGTATTACACTGTCTGCTATAGAAGCTTCTAATGCATAGGTCTCAGAAATAAAATAAAACGCATTAGGCACGTAGCGTTTTAACAGCAATAAGAGCTCCGATTTCTGTAGACTGTGCTCTTGAGGAAGTAACACTACTCTTTTCTTGCCTTTCGAGATCGCCATTTGATACTGTAATGCAGCTTCCAAAGACTCAAGGTCTAGGCTATAAGTGTCATTGATAATTAAAGAGTTTTGTATTCCGTCAAAAGTTTCTAAGCGCATAGCGACATCCCTTACTTCAATGTTTTCTTTAGAGATCGATATACCAAAATAGTTTGCTATGCCGAGTGCCAATGAAGCGTTTTTAATTTTCAGATCCTCATTAAAATTCAATGCAGCAAGCTCAGCTGTAAACTCCTTGGGAGAAATTGATTTCGTTTTTAAACTAGAACCTAACCGACTCTTAACATTAGATTCTTCAACGTAAAAAACAAATGCACAATCCGAAAACAATTGACTGTATTCTTCAAGCTTACCTGACGGAGACCCAAAGTTCTCATTGTATTTATCTCCAACGTGACAAATTGCCCCATGAGTTGGTTGGAGCATAGATTTGATGAGAACTCCCTCTTTTGGATGGGTAATAGAGACCTCAAAAATACTGAAAGTAGCCTTGAAGTGAAGCTCTAAAATGGAGAGTGCAATTCCCTGCCTTGAATTGTAACTTTTAGGCGACTTAACGAGCTGGTATTTTTCTTTAATAAATTGACCTAGCCATTCTTTAACAGTCGTTTTACCATGGGTCCCTACGATTGCGACAACAGGTATATCAAACCGCCTTCGGTGCCAAGCAGCCAATTTAATCAATGCTTCAAGAGTGTCCTCTACAACAAAGTAGCAGGCGTCTATCTTTTTATTAGAAACCTCTTTATCTACTACAAAAACCCGGACACCTTGATCATATGCAGGCTCAATAAAATCAAAACCGCTGCGAAACTTCCCTTGCAAAGCAAAGAACACTTTATCGCGACCATCATTTAGATTACGGGTGTCATAAATAACTTCATTCAGCAATCTGTCTGCTGAAAAACCCTGTGGAGTTTGCTTAAAAATATCAGAAAAATGCCTAAGGCTCAGTTGAAGGTTCACAATACAGACTTGTTAAAACACGAACGACAAAGAGGTCTATATTCTTCGACAGCGCCAAGCATTACCTGATCTGTTTCCGAGACCAGCCGATTTGAAAATTGGGCGAGGTTACCGCAGGAAACGCAAATCGCGTGCACCTTGGTTACATACTCAGCAGCGGCTAGTAGTGATGGCATCGGTCCGAAGGGAATGCCTTTATAATCCATGTCCAAGCCCGCAAGTATGACCCTAATTCCTCTAGAAGCCAATTCAGAAGCTACGGCGACAAGCCCATCATCAAAAAATTGAGCCTCATCAATGGCTACCACTTTTTGAACTGTAACCGCATCCAAGATTTCGCTTGACTTCTGAATCAAAACAGCATTAAATTCAGTCCCTTGATGGCTTACCACGTTTTTATCACTGTAGCGCTTATCGATAAATGGCTTAAACAAAACAAGCTCTTGGTGCGCGAACTCTGCACGCCTCAATCTACGAATAAGCTCCTCTGTTTTCCCTGAAAACATGGATCCACAAATCACCTCAATCCAGCCATTTGATCTATTCTGTAAAGGAAACTGTTCTAAAAACATATGTGTCTATTGATTCATTTTAATAACCGAATCTAAAGGGCTAAGCCTTTAAAAGGTTTAGGGGAAAGATAACAACTTTTATGCAAATAAAGCCCTCATTAACTATCAAAAACACAACAGATTTAATGTAAATTAGTGGAAAAATGTAACCCGTCAAAAAATGAAACAACTCTCATTTATTTTTTTTATCGCTATCTCATTAAGTATTTCTGCGCAAAGTAAATTTGACTATAAGCAATTCACTAAAACAATGTGCACTCCTGAATTTCATGGAAGGGGTTATGTCAATGGCGGGGATTCTATCGCTGCTCAATTTATCGCACGACAATTTAATCTATTAAGTATTGATTCTTTAGCTTCAGGATATTTCCAGTCCTTTTCATTTCCTGTTAACACATTTCCCGATACCTGTTCGGTTTTCCTAGGTGAAAATAAACTCACGCCAGGTAAAGATTTTATTGCAGCACCTATTTCTGGTGGCTCCTGCGGCGACATGCAATGCACAGCAAAATCGCTCAAGGTGCATTTTATTTCAGGAAAGAATTTCATAGAGATGAAAGGTCTTAATATGTCAGATCAACTCCATTTAAAAACAGAAGACATTTTAGTAGTCGACAACAGTATTTATTCTTCAGATAGTTCACGCGAAATAAACTATTACATCGGAAAATATGCAACTAAAAACAATGTTATAGAGGCCGTTTCAAAGAAATTCACATGGTCAGTTAGCCCGATTAAAAACGAGTATGTCTACCTTCAAATGAAAGCTTCATTGTTTGAAAACAACATCAAAGGATTAAAGGTAAAGATTCACCTACATCATAAATACGTAGCAGCACACCTTACAAATAATGTTCTCGGATTTATTCCCTCAAGAAAAAAAGCAAAAGGTACCGTCATGCTCACTGCACATTATGATCACCTGGGGAGACTTGGCTCGGAAACCTATTTTCCGGGAGGGAATGACAACGCAAGCGGTGTCGCTATGATGCTTCAACTTGGGGGTCTCATAAAACGTACTCCGTTAAAAAAATACAACACTGTTTTAGTAGCATTTGCTGGGGAAGAGATTGGGTTGCTCGGCTCAAAGTACTTGTCTGAAAACCCGTTGTTTGAACTAGATAAAGTACGCTTCTTGTTAAATCTAGATATTATGGGTAGCGGTGAAGAGGGGATCACTGCAGTGAATGGAAGAGTCTTTAAAAAAGAATACCGAAAGCTGCAGAAGTTAAACAAGAGAATCAAAGCCGTTCCTGTTGTAAAAGCCCGCGGAAAGGCAGCGAATTCTGACCATTACTTTTTTACAGAAAAAGGCATTGCCTCCTTTTTTGTGTACACTATGGGAGCTAATAAAAACTACCATGATGTTTACGATACGTATGAAGCACTTTCATTTGAATCCTTTGAAAAGCTCTCCTTATTGTTCAATAAGTTTATTAGAAAGCTATGAGACACTTGTTTTTGCCAGAGCAATAGTTTGTACCACCAAAAGCACTGCACAAACGCCTAAAGCATGAATCACTTGAATCCATAAAGCACCTTGTAGGACCAAAACAAGTTCAAATCCCAAAAAGGCTAAAAATTGTAAAACGGTCATGATCATAAAGTTTCCTACAAATCGATGAGGGTCGTTTTGAATTCTTATGTGCACAAATAACCAAGAGAAGGTAAACAGGACCATTAAAAATATTGAATTGACAAGATTACTTTGCGGAGAAAGACTCGGTAAGAATTCTTGTGAGATTAAATATAGGAGCCCAAGCAAACTATACAATATATAAAGCCCTCTAAGTTTTTTCTGAATCATCTTCGTTGCTCATTTGAATAACCTCTCTGATAATTAGAGTTAAAGAACCTATCACACCCGTGAGAGATAAAACAACAGTATACCATGGCGTTTTTGTTAAAAAATAACTATCAAGATACATGCCGCCCCAAGTAAAAACAAAAATAATCACCCCCATTTGAATCCCTAACGAAGAAAATCTAACATACTTATTGGCTTTCTTCTTCATCGGAGCGTGCTTACTCTTCATTCATCTCCAATTCTTCAACATCACTCATGTCTGGCAAAGCCGATGACATTTTGCAACTTCCTTCGAAGAAAGAACCCTCATCGATTTTGAGCTTATTCGTCAAAATATTCCCGTGAATCCGAGACGTTTCTTTGAGTATTAAAAGATCTTCCACTTTTATTTCACCATCAATTTTTCCGTAAATCTCACAGGTCATGCAATTTATATTTCCTTTAACACGGCCCGATGCCCCAATAGTCACTTTGCCCTTACAAGCAATATTTCCATGAATTTCGCCTTCTACGTGAATATTATTATCAGAAACAATATCTCCTAGAATCTTTGTTCCTGCAATAATTAGATTGGTTTCTTTTGAATCTGTATTTACCATCATAGTCTGTTCTATTTCTTTCCTCTTAAACATAGTTTAATTTAATAAAAATCATCAAAAAACGATTGGTATTCCTTTAATTTTGATGTTTCAATAAGTAGCTTCAAGTTACTTTGGCCTATTGAATAGATCCGATTGTCTTGAAACTCTTCTAAATATTCATAGCCCGCCTTGTAAGTATTGATGTATTCTTGTGCAGAACGAGCACCATCAAATTCCTTGACCAAAACGAACGGTACTTTTTTAATCGTCTTACCGACACTTGTCTTTAAACCCAAAGCCCTGTTCTCCTTCCTATTAAATGCTACAACGGCATCTTTCAGGTCATCCATCTCTTCATCATCTTCCTCGTTGTCGTCAACGAGAACAAAGACATAATGCTTCTCCGTTAAAACACGTTTATAAATATAATCAGGCGCAAAAGAAATTTCCTCATTTTCTGAATAACCATTCTTTAAAATATCAAGAAGATCCGTTGCAATATCGGCTTGAGGCGTCCCTGGTTTTTCTTCGATGACCCTAACTATTAATGGTTCTAAAGAAGCTTTATCTTCTGTAAGCTGTCCCATAGCAAAAACATTCAGTAATAAATATGCTGCACGATAAGCATTGGATGGGTCATCGTTAATAATTTGTTGGGAAATCTCTGCCACTTCAGTGTATTCACCATTAAAGTAGCGTTGGGCCAATTCAATATAATCTTGCTGGTTCTCCTTCTCTGATTCTTTCTGTTTCAAATAAAAGTCTGGATCTTTCAGGTATTTAGCAGCATCTGAATTGGGGTAATAATCCAAAATATGCGTCACAAAGGGTTCCTTGTTACCGGTTGCTTCATTGAGTTTGTACAACTGAAAAGCCGATGATAGATCAGTTAGGTTGCGCTTATTCTTACCTAAAACCCTTTCAAATTGAATCTTGGCCAATTCCGTTTCATTTAGGATCTCTTTATACAATACACCACTTCTGTATAAAGCCTCGAACAGTCGCAATTCAGAAGCGGCAAAGGCACTATCAGTCAGCGGTATGTTTTTTCGCAAACCCTCAATTGTTAAAGAGTCTGAATCAGCATCTTCTACTAATAAGGAGTCCGTATTGGTAGAGTCAGAATCCTCCGCCAACTCAAAACTCATTTTTTCACTGCGTCTCCAATGGTCTTCATTCTCCCTTGTTGTCCCCCATTTTTTACGAAACTCTTCATAACCCTCTCTAAGAAGCTTGGGATTACTAAAAACAGATTTACTAGCAGAAGCGTTGGCGTTGGCGTTACTTTGTTCTTGAAGGGCGAGTAGCTTTGCCGCCTCTCGTTCTTTTCGCTCTTGGGCTTCTCTTTTAAGTTGTTTCAACGTTTGCTTTAAAAAACTCTCTCGGTCTTTTTCTGACATAAGAGCAATTCGTTCAACACTGTCCTCAAAATTGACCGTCTCAATGGCCACCACAAGATCAGAAAGTTTGACCGCTTTTTCTTTTACTAAATCACCATTTGGATAACCTTCTGGAATAAACCTTGCACAAGAATCATAATATTTTTGAGCAGCCACATAATCTCGATCATCATAACTCAGATCACCGAGTTTTTCATAAGCCATTGCCTTTTGACGCGCATTTCCATTAGAATAAAAAGCGCACTCCGTTAAATAGTTAATTCCCAATTCTTTTTCGCCACGATTCAGTTCCAAATTTGCCATGGCGTAATAAATCTGGTCTTTATACTGAGCGTTCTTAGCATCTCGAAGCATTCGCTTCAAATCTTTACTTAGACGCTCACCACCTCCACAAATGGCCCTACTTAATCTTGCATTAAAAGAAATCTCAAAGGGAGCTGATGACTTCAAGGCCTTTGAGAAATGATAGGCCGCAGATTCCAGTTGTTTGTTCTTCTGATAAAGCTGTCCTAAAATAAAATTAAGCCGCGTTTTTTCTTTTGATGAAGGGCATTTTATAATCGCTAACTTCAGTCCTTCGATTGCTTCAGGATATTCTTTTCTTTTAATAGCTAGATCGGAATAGGACTTAAAAATATCAAATTGTAAATCACGACTAATCTCAGGTATAAGCTCTTCATCAGTTGTCTTTTTATTGACAAACGGTATATAATCCTTAAATGTCTTTTTCTTCTGCTCCTGAGATATCTCATTTAAATTATCTAAGGTCAGCTTTGCGTCTGCAAACGATTTTTGTTCTATATGAATTTTTGCCATCCATAATTTGGCAACATAAAAGGATGGATCTTTAGCAAAGAGACGCTTAACAAATTTGAAACTCTTTAAAGATTTTTCATACTCACGCTTGTAGTACAAAGCCT
>CAJJCU010000037.1 GCA_905182775.1 uncultured Flavobacteriales bacterium | reverse complement strand
TAACATTGAAAATATTGGATTAAAGAAATTAAACCCATACATCAAAAGTCTATTCTTTGAACATGATAGTGATGACGATATTTTCACACTCTCAGACATCAAAAAAAAACTAATTACCCCGAAAATCAGGTTACATGAAAACGAATTCTATTTGGGGAATTTTGACCCTAAAAGATATGCCTTTATAAGGGAATTGAGCACCTTAACTGACCAAACAACCGACTTCTCAAATGCTGTCGTCGAAATTTACGGTAATGATGCATCAACCCCATTAGTAATGGAGGAGAATAACTATTCAATTTTCCCTCAAGATACCGCACAAAACCAGTTATCAAATGGCATAAATAAGCATTCCTATGTAGTTCAAGGACCACCTGGGACAGGGAAGTCTCAATTATTATCGAACTTCTTAGGGAGCACCCTTTTCAATAAAAAGAGAACGCTATTTATCTCTGAAAAGCAAGCTGCAATTGACGTGATTTGCAATAAAATTGAGGAAAGAAAACTCCAGACACTTTGTTTTAAAATCCCATCTAAAAATCCCAATAGCGCATTTATTAAATCACTCAATAACAGCTGGGATGTTTTCCAAAATCGCAGTGAATTTATTCTGCATAAGTGCTTTAAGAAACTAGATGCCTTAAAATCGACTTTTGATTTAATCTCTAAAGTATCAAATGAGAGAAATTGTAACATCTCCCAACTTTTTAACCTCCTCTGCTCTAATGATGCATTGGAAAAGACCCCAAACATTAAGTCAAATATTAAGCTAGAAGACTGCTATTTCCTCGATGAGTTTGAAAACACAATACCGCCAAAATTAGATACCATTATTCGGACCTTAACAAAAGAAGCGCTTCAATCAGGCTACGGACAACTCATTTCTGAAACAAAAAAAACACAGGAGATTCTTAAAGAGTTACTTCCTCTATCCTCTTGGTCCGAGATTAAAACTCACTTAACCAAATCACTAGCATACCATACTTTCAATTCAGAGCTTTATAGAAAATACGGAAGCCATTTAAATGATGGCGGAAAAAGCTTTCAATTACTTCACCAACGGTATGAGAAACTCTGCAGAAAAATAAAGACACTATCTCAACTCGAGGTTCATTGGAAAGTAGAACCTACTATGGATGAGCTATACATTTTAGAGAAAATGTACCAAAAGAAAAAAAGAGCTTCAAATCTTATCTTAAGATGGTGGACATGGAGAAAGTTCACGAGAACAGGTCAATTAAACGCCCTAGAGCAAATCAAAAAAAGAAGGGCCTTGTTAAAGGCGCAAGATGCTTTAAATGTGTGCCTCGAAAAGTTTCATAAAATAGGTGTTCAAGACACCAATAAGGATCTCAAAATCATCGACCACCTTCTGAAGACGACTGATCTAAAAGAATGGTCTGATTTTAAGGGAGGGAGCAAAACTATCGAACATAAAAAGCTTTATGAGTGTCTTACTATTTTAAAAAATAACTTTCATTTTAAGGACAACCAGGAACCCCTTGACCTTTTATCAACTATTGTAGTTGAATCCAATCTACTTTTAGAATATTGGTCTGAAATAGAAAAAATACCTATCAGCCTCCTACCCTATTGGGAAAGCAACATGGGTATCGTACAGTCAAAAGCGCGCGCTATTGTAAAAAGAAACCTGATTTCTGACCACCCTTCCTTAGCTCGAATCAACAAGAAGACATTTTTAGAAAACATTCAAGAGATTAACCAAAACCACCAAATCGAATCAACCATCTTCAGTGAAAACATATTAACGATTTGGACAGACAAATTCCTAGAACTTGAAGCAATCGCTAGAAAGGATCCTAGGAAATTAAATACTGAAGAAAAAGCATTTCGTAAATCACTCAAAAAAGGCAAGGTGATATTAAGTAAAGAATTTGCGAAAAAAAGAAGCCACAAAACAATTCGCCAACTACTTTTATCAGAAGCACGGCCATGGATCGATGTGCTTCAACCCATCTGGATGAGCAATCCGTCTTTACTTGCAGACCACCTACCCATGGAAAAGGAGATGTTTGATTTTGTTGTAGCCGATGAGTCGAGTCAATTATTGCTAAGCCATTCAATTGGGGCTTTTCAAAGAGGTGCAAAAAGTGTGATCTGTGGTGACCCAGAGCAGATGAGCCCAAATTCCTATTTCAAAAAGAAGCAAGAAGTCGAAATGAGCCTGCTACACCATGCTTACTATCACCTCCCAAAGATTTTCTTATCCAATCATTACCGCAGCCACCACCCTAAACTCATTGAGTTTTCTAATTCAAGTTTTTATGAGAATCGACTGAAAGCTTTTCAAGATTTGTCCGCTAGTAGAAATCCAATTCAGCATCATTTTATTTCTGACGGTGTTTATTTAAATAGACAAAACCTTAACGAGGCAAAAGCAGTAGCAATAAAAATAAAAACCGAAATCAACAACCCCTTGAAAATTGGAGTCGTTGCCTTTTCGGAGGTCCAGCTTCAGTTAATTCATGATTGTATCGATCATGAAACTCGAATAAAATTGGACAAAAGGATTAAAGAACACACAGCATTTTCACATGCTCTGGAAAATGTTCAAGGTGACGAATGTGATTTATTAATAATCAGTATGGGTTATGGATACAATGACATGAAGAAATTCGAAATGCGATTTGGACCTATAAATACAGCAGGAGGGCACCGAAGATTGAATGTGCTTTTTTCAAGATCGCGACAAGAAATTCATTTTTTCTCATCCGTTCAACTAAAGGATTTTATAAAATCGGATAATCCGGGGGTTTTGATGCTCATAAAATGGTTTGAAATCATGGAAAAACCATTAATAGTAGATTTACCGAATTCAGAGATATCCATAGACCAATTACTTCAAATTTCAAATGGCTTTTATGACCTATTAACCTATGTTCAGGTTTATGAAAAAAGAGGTTATACGATTACTTCTTAGACTTTTTTGGAACGGGGTCATGCCCACAACCTCCACCTGGACGACAAGACAAAATTCTTTTACTTCCTAGAAACAAACCTTTCAATAAGCCCCACTCTTTGAGCGACTCAATCATGTAGGCCGAGCAAGAGGGAGTGTAACGGCACGATAATGGCAATAACGGAGAAAGAAACCATTGATACAAACGAACCATAAATATAAAGGGGGAAACAATGAAGGTGCGAAAAACATCCATAGACAAATGTAACGGTTTTCACATTGTATTGTTGTTAACTGTATTGACTTTGTATGCAAACGTCTTATAACATACCTTACCTTTCAAATATGAAAATGATATTCCTGTCAATTGCCCTTATGTTATCAGCGAACACACTTTTATCGCAAGGCCTTGCGTCTTGGGAAGATGAAAAACTATGGGTTGCAGATCAAAATCAAGCAAACCTTATTATCGAAAGTGAGCAAATTTACGAGCAACGTTGGGACGTGCTGCCTCAAGCAAAATTTTGGAAACGAATCATGAAGCTTTCCAGCGATTCATGCCTTATTAATGTAGCTAGCTCACGTCAAATTCTTGAAAGTATTCCCTCTCAAAAATGGACCCGTTTAAGTAAATCTGAAAAACTAAACTTCAGACAAGAAATGAAATTAAAGCATCATATTGCCGAAAATGAAAGTATCTATGTCACTAGCGGGAAAAGTGACTTCTATAAATTCGAAGAGGTATACCCAACCCTACTAGAGGGTATTACGGTCTTTGACGAAATGTGTGTTGATCCATGGTACGCCCAAGCGATATTACTTATAGAAAGCCCAGGGCAACTAAAAAAATCAGTCGCAGGTGCTTACGGTGCATTTCAGCTCATGCCTGGGGTAGCGCGAGCACAGGGTTTAATTGTAAATAAAGGTACTGACGAAAGGAAAGATTTTGAGAAATCAGCAACCGCTGCTGCCAAATTGATACAAAATATTTGTGTCCCACACGCTAAAAAAATTCTTTTATCACACGAGATAGAGGTTGAAGAAAAAGAGCTCTGGTTTCGTTTTTTAGTACTCCACATCTACCATGCAGGAGCAGGAAATGTCGCGGCTGTGCTCAATCAGATAAAGCCCTCTGAAGGAAATCAAGGCCTCATCAAATCTATGTGGCAAAACAAGGCGGCAGGATTTGGTAATTGCTCACAAAACTACAGCCAGTTGGCCATAGCATCACAACTTATTCTTCATGATCTAGTTTATTCTAATTGCAAAACAACGACCTGCTACCCTTCTCGCTGAGAAGAAACAAATCGAATTGACAATGAATTGACACAGTGACGAACATTTTTAGAGGTCAATTGCTCCCCTTCGAAAACATGCCCCAAATGACCATCACAATTTGAACATACGATTTCAACTCGCATACCGTCAGCATCCCGGATTCGTTTCACATTTCCCGTTACATTGTCATCAAAACTAGGCCAACCACATCCAGAATCAAATTTATCCTCGTTCTCATAAAGTGGGTGCTCACATCTTCTACAAACAAATACACCACTACCTTTAAAAGAAGTAACGTCGCCTGAAAAAGGGTATTCAGTTCCTTTGTTTACAATAATTCGATGTTCCTTATCGGTTAATAAATTCCAATCTTTTTTAAGCTTTGACATTCTTGTACTTTAGTGTTCCATTGAGCATAACCAATGGAGAATCAAAATTGTTCTCAAACAAACCTCCAGTCCCAAGTCCTTGAGGGATTTCTGGAGCCATTGTGCCCGCGAGCCTTGCAATAACCTCAAGACCAATTGCAGATTCTAAAGCAGAGGTCAGCCACCAACCTATGTTCATTTTTTTCGCCAGTGAAATCCACTCCAAAGTACCTTTAATCCCACCGTGAAGGCTAGGTTTTAGAATAATATATTGTGGGTTAATCGCTTCGAGTAATTGCTCCTTTGCATCTAAGACATTCACCCCGATGAGTTCCTCATCCAAAGCAATTGGAATAGGGGAATTCAAGCAAAGACGACTCATAAGAGCCCAATCTCCTGTTTTGACAGGCTGTTCAATAGAGTGAATTTTTATATCTCCTAATCTTTTAAGTATCTCGTCAATATTTTCGGAATCGAATGCACCATTGGCATCGACCCGTATTTCTAAGCCCTCCCCAAATTCAGCCCGGATTTGAGAAATCAAACGATACTCTTCCTCAAAATCTAGCGCTCCTATTTTAAATTTAAGAACTGAGAAGCCTTCATTCATTTTATCACGGACACGGGATTTCATTTCTTCAATCGTACCCATCCAGATCAATCCATTAATAGGTATTGTACTTTTTCCTCTTGCAAAAGCACTGTCAAAAACATCATTTCCACGGCTTAAGTTTATTCGATACAAAACACTCTCTACACCAAATAAAATAGATGGAAAATCTATTAATTCTTGACAGAAAAAGTAAAGAAGCTGGTCTAAATCGAGTTGAGGATACAGAAGATTGAAGGTACTGCAAGTCCATTGTATTTTCTCTTCATAAGAAGCATCATCAGTGTAGTCCATGTTTAAGCCTGGAATCACAGAACATTCTCCCACTACCAAAGGATTGTTTTCAACATTAAGAATCCAAGATGGCTTCTCTTTTAAGACCCCCCTACTCGTGCCGGCAGGAAATGAGAACCGAAGTACTATTTTTTTAAAGACTAGCTTCATTTATGTCATCCATTTTTCATACCACATCTGAAAAGTTAAGAAGTACCACATTTTCACATCATACTCCTTTTTTCCTGATAAAAACTTCTTCTTGATGTCACCAACCACTTTCCAATCAAAAAGCTGCTGAGTCCTAATAAGGTCCTCATTAATATACTGATCCACAAGATGTAGTAAGTCATTTTGGAGCCAATTAGCTATGGGTATTGCAAACCCCATTTTAGGCCGATCCATCATCTCCTTAGGGATGTAATCGTGAAGGATCTCCTTTAAAATATATTTCTTTTCCCCCTTATTGTATTTGTATTCATTAGGAAGCTGGGCCGCCCATTCGATCAACCTATGATCCAAATACGGCTCCCGTCCTTCTAAACTTGCAGTCATTGAAGCCCTGTCAACTTTTTGTAAAATATCATCTACAAGATACGTTTGATAATCAATGGCCATCATATAAGATAATGGAGAACTAAAATCTTCCTTAAGCTCTTTAGAATCATAAGCTGTTTGCAATTTATCATAGGGATAGTTTGCGATTTTACGCATCTGGGCATCTGTAAATTGCTCACTTAGGCTCATCATGATTTGCTCTTGGGTGGGATTGTTTAAAACACCCTTTATTTTTTCATAACGGTTATGAAAGTTATAAGTACCACGGAAATACGGGATCGCATTAGAAGGAATAATTTCCATTCCCTTAACAATAGACTGCCTTAAAAAAGAAGGGATCCTATTGAGCTTTTCGCCATAACGCTGTATGTAATCATAACGATTATATCCCGCAAATACCTCATCACCCGCATCGGCACTTAGTGCCACTGTAACGTGTTTTCGTGCAGCTAAGCTGACCAAGGTCGTTGGTATGGCAGAGCTATCTGCAAAAGGCTCATCATAATAAAATGGCAATTCACTGATCAGATCAATTGCTTCTTTATGATTGCATTGTATTTCTGTATGCTCTGTTCCAAGATGGGCAGCTATTTCCTTTGCAAATGGAGCTTCGTCAAGTCCTATATCTGGGACCGAAATCGTAAACGTTTTTAAAGGGACCGACCTGTCCTTTTGCAGAAGAGCAGTCACGGAAGCACTGTCATACCCTCCACTTAAAAAGACACCAACAGGAACATCTGAAACCATCCTGAAATCACATGCGCTTTTTAATATCTTTTCAGTTTCTTGCTTAGCTTCTGAAAAAGAAAGATCTATTTTCGGTTTATTATAAGAGTCATATACATTCCAATAACATTTTTGATGGTCTGGAGTAAGCAGATCTAGATCTAATTTATCCTCAATATTGAAAGCTAAAAAATGCCCAGGCTTTAACTTAAAGCTGTCTTCAAAAATACAATGAGGGGTGGGTACGTTTCCGTACTGCATAAATGAAGAAACAGCCGAAAGATTTAGTTTTTTAGAAAAACCCGGATGTTCATGAAATGATTTTAATTCGGAAGAAAACAGAAAGAGCCCATTATTAATGTAATAATAAAATGGTTTTACACCCGCCCTATCCCGAGCACAAAAAACATCACCTGAATTAGAATTATAGACAACAAAAGCAAACATACCAATAAACTTATCCAAACAGGAAGATCCCCATTGAACATAGGCCCTAAGCACGACCTCCGTATCGGATGTGCTTTCGAAGTTATGGCCCAATCCCTCTAGTTCAATTTTAAGCTCTTTGTAATTATAGACCTCTCCGTTAAAACAAACCCAGTATTCTTTAAAAGACATCGGCTGCGTGCCTGTTTCACTTAGATCAATAATGGACAATCTCCTGTGGCCGAGACCAAGAATGTACTTGTCTTTTTCAATGATTTTATAGCCAGAACCATCAGGACCACGATGGTGCATCACATCCGTCATTTGACGAAGCGTTTTCATCGTTGAATTTTGCTTAAAATCAATAAACCCAGTTATCCCGCACATACTTTACTCTTTAAGAAG
>CAJJCU010000036.1 GCA_905182775.1 uncultured Flavobacteriales bacterium | reverse complement strand
GGCTTTTTTTTTGGCGTCTTGCGAAAAAATTCTTCGCATTGATGAACATCTCTAAATAGTAGCAGAAGAACATTCAAAAGATAAGAATAGGCTTCCTCATCATTAAGGAGTTCCCTTAAAATGAAACCTAATTTTTTGTTCTCCGTATTGGGATGTTATAACTTAAAACAAAAAACATGAAAAAATTAGTACTGGTATTTGCATTAGGTGCAATGTTAGGATCTTGTGGCGGTGGTGCTGCAGACCTAGATGTAGAATCATTAGACAGCCCATGTGGTTGTACTGAAGCTGCTATTTCTGTTATGGATGAAATGATTGCACTTGTAGGCGAAGCAAAAGATCTTGGAGCAGATGCCTCAGAAAGCGATCAAGAGCGTATTGAGAAAGCAGGGAAAGGGCTTGAAGCCAAAATGACTGAAATTGAAACAAAGTGTGTAGGAGATTTAGCTGCTGAGAAAGCAGGTGATGACTGTGAAGCTTTGAAGGAACTTCCTAAAAAAATGGAAGAATACGGAAAGGCTTTAAGCGGGATGTAAATGATGAATATTCAAATTAAGCCCATCTATTGATGGGCTTTTTTTTTAATATATTTTTCAGCTCACATTTATACCTGTCAAAATTGGATGCTGCTCTAAAGTCATGAAAAAAGTAGACGAACCCCAATCAAATTAAAATTCTCTTCTCATTTAAGTAACTGATTTAATTATATTTAACGCAACTTAAAAATCAAGAAAGATGAAAAAAATATTATTAGTTTTTGCCTTAGGTGGTTTTGTAACATCATGTGGTCCATCAAATTGTGATTGTGCAACTGCAACAAAAGAACAATTGGAGGATGAAAGCTTTACTGAAAAATGCGAGAAACTCGAAGATGACTGGAAAGCTAAATATAAAGAAGCTGATAAGGACGAGAAAAAAGCAATGAGAAAAGAGATGAAAGCATGTGCCGATGATTAAAACGACTAATTCAGTTCGTCTATAGATTTATATAAAACCCCGTCAATAGATGGGTTTTTTATTTAATATATTTTTCAATTTTTTGTCTGATACCGATCTGATATCGTTCAAAATACGCTCCGGTTCCGGGGCCATAAAATCCGGTGTGAACATATATTATTTCCCCTTTCTGGTTCACAAATAAGGTGGTGGGAAAGCTGCTGATTTCATTCAACATAGAAAACATTTGGGATGCTTCTTTCTTGCTCGCTGATCCTGCCAGATAAACGGGGTAAGGGATTCTTGCTTTTTTGGCAAACACTTTTAGGTGCTTTCTTCGTTTTTTAGTTGTTTTTTGGCTTTCAAAACCAAGGGCAATGATGTTCAAGCCGTCTTCTTTGTATTGCGTATGAATTTTTTTGAAATAGTTTGTTTCATCTAAGCAATTAGGGCACCAGCTGCCCATAATTTGTATAATAGTCAATGGGGTTTTTGAAAAATCAAGTTTCCTTTTAAAACCTTTTAGTGATCGAAAGCGTAGTTCTGACAAATTATACGAGTCGGAAATTAAATAGGTTAAGGAGTCTGGACTACCAATCTTTGCTGTTTCATTTTTGACACCTTCCCACGAGGTTTTATAGCTTGCTCCGCTATAGAAATAGCCCCGCAAAGTATCTCCAAATATTTTCGCTGTAAATACAAAGGCATGCGCACCATCAAAGCAGGATAAATAAAGTCGATTCCCAATGACATTCCCTTCCAAAAACCGATAATCTCCAGTTTCGGTTAAAAAAGTTCCAGTAAGTTGGTCGCCTGTTTGCTCGAATAAACCTACTGCAGGCCATGCGTATTTTGCATCACCGAAAAGCACCTTATAGGAATTGAATACATTTTTAGGTTCAGTATCCGTTGTGGGGCCAAACCTTTTATAGTTTCCTTTTGAACCGGTTAAGGGGTAGGTAATTCCTTTTCTATTATCTCTCCAATACCCTCTGATATTTTTGGAATCCGAATAAACAAACTTCAAATAGCTATCCATCTCCTTAAATGCGAGCTCCATTGAATCCCCATGAGCCGTCTTTAAGGTTAAGCCAATTTTTTCGGTTCCATTGAGTACCTCAAAAGTATTTGGCTCAAGTTTGGTTTCCCCAACTGTTTCTTTAATAAAGAAGGGCAGGTGTAAACGGTCGTTTAAGGAAATCTCAAGGCGCCATAAATCATTTTGACCCAATGTAATCCCAGTAAATACTAGACCACAGGCAAGGAGGAATAACTTTTTAATCATGGGCTAAATTACCAACTTTATGTTGTTTTAATTCCTTTAACTTTGTTTACAATGAGAATTAACCTCAAGGTTTTATGGATTTCAGTACTACTGTGCCCTCTATTTGCAATGGTTCAGGTTGACTCAATCAAAGTTTTAAGCTGGAATGTTTTTCTTAGGCCTGCGATTTTGAATGACAATCAATTAGATCGGGTTCAAGGTATTTCTGATTATCTCGTTGCTTCAAATGCCGATGTCGTTATTCTTCAGGAGGTTTTTCACCGCAAGGCAAGAAAACAATTAACCGAGTCCTTGAAAAATACGTATCCATACCACACCAAAAAGGGCCCTGTTTCTTTTTGGGGCGTTTCATCAGGTGTTGTGCTCTATTCTAAATTTCCATTTTTAAAAGAGAAGAAAATTTCATTTAAAAAGTCAATGGGAGCTGATAAGCTTGCAAAGAAAGGGCTCGTTGTTTCTTTGGTTAAAATTAAAAGTAAAGAGGTTTATATTGTCGGAACGCACCTGCAAGCAGGTTCTGAGGAGAAATTCAGGAAAATCCGAAAAAATCAAATTAAGACATTGGCCAATTCAATAAAGAATATTGACTCTTCAAAGGTTGTTCTCTATGCGGGCGACTTTAACTTCACACCAGAGACTGAATTATTTTCCTCGTTGGATGCTGTATTAGACGTTGCTGCGCCAAAACTTGATTCTTCTATATTAGCTACCGCTAATTTTCAAGATCAAGAGTTATTCCCGGTAATAGGTAAGCCTGTATGGATAGATTTTATATTTTTGAGGAGAACTCAATTTGCAAAACAAAGACGTACCTGGATTGAGGAACCCCGTTTCAAGTTCCAGGGAAAAAGAAGAAGAATATCTGACCATAACCCAATTATTTCAGTGTTTGAAATAAATGAAATTAATTATTGATGCAACTTTTAAGTATTAATTGTAGTCTTAAACACAAGAGCAATGGATGATTTATCCTTAATACAAGGTTGTATTGATGGTAACCCAAGGGCTCAAAGAAAGTTATTTGATAGTTTTTCGCCTAAATTTTTTGCTGTTTGTCTGCGTTATATGAAGAACAACGACGAGGCAGAAGACGTTTTACAGGAGGCTCTGATTAAAGTTTTTTCAAAACTTCCTGAGTATAGCAATAAAGGTTCTTTCGAAGGTTGGATGCGGCGCATTGTAGTTAATACATGCCTGGATCAAATTCGAAAAAACCAAAAATTAAAATTTGATGCTCCACTGGAGCAAGAAGAATACAAGCTAGCGTCAAACGCGTATATATTTGAAAAACTGTCCGCAGATGAGTTGATTAAAGAAATTCAAGAAATGCCCCCAGGGTATAGAGTTGTTTTTAACATGTTTGCAATAGAAGGGTTCTCGCACCAAGAAATAGCCGAGCATTTAGGAGTGGCGGAAAGCACCTCCAAGTCTCAATATTTAAGAGCAAGAGCCTATTTAAAAGAAAGAATATTAAAAAACACATGAGCGATAAAGATGCCATAAAAGAGTTATTCCGAGACAAGCTTCAGTCTCACGAGGTTATGCCAAGCGATGCGGTATGGTCGAGTGTTTCTAGTTCGCTTGGTCATTCGGCAGCTTCTGGCTTTGGTGCAGCTTCCTTTTTAAAAGTTGCGGCGGCGGTTGTCGGTGTTACAACAATAGGGGTTCTCGGTTATGTTTTACTTGATACGAATGAAGCTTCTCCAGCAATTACGAATACCACAAAAATCAACAATGTCGCTCCGAATGAAGCGGCTCCAGTAGCGCCGTCATCTGAAGATCCCGTTTCGGTTTCTAACGAAGATGAAGATGTCTTGTTTATTGAGCCTGTTGTCTCTCCTTTTTCATCAGCTGAAAAGCAAATTAAATCTACGAATCTCGTTCAGGAGACTCAACCTGAAGACATCGTACTAAAACCAATGGCCCCTGTTTCATCATTAAATGAAAAGGATTCAAATCCCGAAATCCCGAAAAATGTTGTTTTAGAAAGCCCTGTGTCTCCTCAAATTTCATCCATTCAATTGGCTCCTCAAGTTCCGGAAGAAATTTCTACTAACGCCGTTGAACCAGAGACGGAAACGAACGAGTCCGAGGTGGTTTCTGAAGTTGAAGATGAGGTCGCTCTTTCGATCGAAGAAGCGCTTGTTTTGCCCAATATATTTACGCCCAACGGCGATAGGGTAAATGATGTTTTTGAAATCGGAATTGGTGAAAAACTAGAATTTCAAATTGTTATTTTAAATCAGTCAAATCAAGTGGTATTTAAAACTACGGATGCTGAATTTAAATGGGATGGAATCATGCTTAATGGCGACCCTGCACCATCTGGGAACTACGTTTATTTCTTATCTGCTAAAAACATGAATGGTGCTGACTTTGTCAAGTCATCAACGCTCATGATTCAGCGCTAGGCCAACAGCCTTTCCACCAAAAATTTTCCTCTTACATACGTTTACAAATCTCTGATTGTCCTCAAATCGGGTTTTCTTAATCAACAAGTGGCCTTAAAACAGATCAAGAGAAAGTCAACTTTTGAATGGAATATCAATAGGGCTTTAATATTATTTCTATTTCTTAAACCAAGAAATCGATAATAGCCATAATCTTTTATTCAGTCTACCTTTTCATTATATTTATGCTTGTCATTGGTCAATTGAATACTGAATTCCTTTTGTGCCTGATGTAATCAGCTTATGAAAATACCCACATACTTAATAAAAGGGGACCTTATTTATATCCTTTCTCCTGCAAAGAGCGTAGAAGCGACTCATGTTGAGCATGCGAAAGAAACCTTTGAGGCATGGGGTTTTAAAGTAGAAATATCCCCGAATTGCACGGGTCGTCACGCTTACTTTTCAGGAACCGATGCAGAGAGGGCAAGTGATTTACAGATTGCCTTAGATAGATCAGATATTAAGGCGATCGTATGCGCACGAGGGGGTTATGGTGCAGTAAGAATCGTAGACAAATTGAATTGGGAGCAATTTGAAAAGACCCCAAAGTGGCTCGTTGGATTCAGTGATATAACTGTTTTTCATCATAGAATTCATCAATTAGGGGCTATGAGTATTCATGCGACAATGCCTCTTAATTTTCAGAATAATTCTAGTGCTGCACTTCATACGCTTAGATCAGCCATGATTGGCGAACCGTTTGAAATTACAATCCCGTCATCGAATGCAAATATAAAAGGGGCTACTAAAGGCCGCCTTGTGGGGGGTAATTTGAGTATTTTATATAGCCTTTTGGGGACAAAAGATTGTTTCGACTTTGACAATACCATACTTTTTATAGAAGACCTTTGTGAACAGTATTACCACATAGATAGAATGCTATTTGCCCTAAAAAAAGCAGGTGTTTTCCATAAAATCAACGGCCTGATTATAGGAGGGATGACGGATTTAAAAGACACTTCACCATCTTTTGGTATGTCTTTGAAAGAAATTATATTTGAAAAAGTTGAAAGGAATGATTTGGTAGTTTGTTTCGATTTTCCTTCTGGGCATATAGATGATAATCGAGCGATGTTGTTAGGCGCAAATGTGAAACTTGAAATCAACGAAAAAGAGTCTAGGCTTTGTTATGTGTATTAATTCTAAATAAGAACCTTTTAGCTCTAGTGTTGTTGATTACGTGTAAATTCGTAAGGATTTAAAAAAGTAAAAAAAGATATGAGTAAATCGGCATTTATAAAATCATCTATAGCAAAAAAATATTGGATGGCTCTGACAGGTCTGTTTTTATGCTTGTTTTTGGTAGGTCATTTATTGGGTAACCTTCAGCTTATTTTCTCCACAGGTGAAGAAGGAAGAAGAGTTTTTAATGAGTATGCTTTTTTCATGACTACGAATCCTGCTGTTAAGGCGCTGTCTTACCTAACGTATTTTTCTATTTTATTTCATGCTGTAGATGGAATCGCATTATTGATTCAAAATAAAAAAGCGCGCCCTGTTCCTTATGCTTATTCAAAGCCTAGCGAAAATTCATCCCTGCCTTCCAGGTACATGGCCTTACTAGGAACATTGGTTTTAGTTTTCATAGCAACCCACATGTCTAATTTTTGGTGGAAAATGAAATATACTGAAGAGATTCCTCTTCATTCTTATTTTGCTAAAACCGATAAAGATTTTGGTGATAGCACTTATGCCAAGACCTTAGAGCAGAAAGAATTCTATTACACGCAATCTGGTCCGATCCCAAAAGATACCGCTGCAACGACAACCAAAGGTCTGGATATTATGGTTAAGGGAACCAATTTAAAATATGCAAGTGGTTATAAAGATTTACATACCGTTGTTTCAGCGTTTTTCAGCAAGAATAACAAATCCGAATCGGGAGTACCTCTCGGACTTTTGGGTATGTTGTTTTATGTTGTTTCGATGGCGGTTATGGGCTTTCATTTATGGCATGGCTTTGGCTCTGCGTTTCAATCATTAGGGCTTAATCACCCAAAATTTACACCCGTGATACAGTTATTTGGAAAGGGATTTGCAGTTGTTGTTCCTCTCCTATTTGCGATCATTCCTGTGTTTTTATATTTAATTAGCTAGAAGTAAATATTATGTCAAGTTTAGATTCAAAAATACCAAACGGTCCCATTGAAAAAAAATGGACGGATCATAAGAACCACATGAAGCTTGTTGCCCCTAACAATCGACCGAAAATAGATGTCATTGTTATTGGTACGGGACTTGCTGGGGCATCTGCAGCTGCATCTCTAGGAGAGATGGGGTATAATGTCAAGTCATTTTGTTTCCAGGATTCTCCACGGAGGGCACATTCAATTGCGGCTCAAGGAGGAATAAATGCGTCAAAAAATTACCAAAACGATGGGGATAGTACTTATCGTTTGTTTTATGACACGATCAAAGGGGGAGATTATAGATCTCGCGAAGCCAATGTATATAGATTGGCAGAAGTTTCCACTAATATTATAGATCAGTGTGTGGCACAAGGGGTCCCATTTGCAAGAGAATACGGTGGCCTTCTTGACAATCGTTCATTTGGAGGCGTACAAGTTAGAAGAACCTTTTATGCCGCAGGACAAACCGGCCAACAGTTATTGTTAGGGGCTTATTCTGCTCTGTCAAGACAAATTGGTCTTGGTCGTGTCAAAATGTATAACAGACATGAAATGATGGATGTTGTAAAGGTGGATGGAAAAGCAAGAGGAATTATTGCAAGAAATTTAGTAACGGGTGAAATCGAAAGACATTCTGCTCACGCTGTTGTTATCGCTTCTGGTGGATATGGAAATGTTTACTTTTTATCAACCAACGCGATGGGGAGTAATGTTTCTGCAGCTTGGAAAATTCATAAAAGAGGAGCTCATTTTGCGAATCCATGTTATGTTCAAATTCATCCTACGTGTATTCCGGTTCACGGTGTAAACCAATCGAAGTTGACCTTAATGTCGGAATCTTTAAGGAATTCAGGGAGGATTTGGGTCCCAAAAAAAGAAGAAGATGCTAAAGCTATACGAGAAGGTAAAATGCAACCTACGGATATTGCAGAAGAGAATAGAGATTATTATTTAGAAAGAAGATATCCAGCTTTTGGTAACCTTGTTCCTAGAGATGTTGCTTCAAGAGCGGCTAAAGAACGATGTGATGAAGGTTTTGGGATTGAGGCAAATGATACAAATGAGGGGGTGTATTTGGACTTTGCATCTGAAATAAGAAGCAAAGGGAAGCAAGTCGCTTATGCAAAAGGTGACCATGACCCGAGTGAGGAAAAAATCATTACACTAGGAAAGGAATGGATTGAAGAAAAATACGGAAACCTTTTCCAGATGTACCAACAAATTACAGATCAAAACCCCTATGAGACCCCAATGAAAATATATCCCGCTGTACACTATACGATGGGAGGTGTTTGGGTTGACTACAACCTCCAAAGTTCGATTCCTGGTTGTTTTGTTGCTGGAGAAGCGAACTTCTCTGATCACGGCGCAAATAGACTTGGTGCTTCTGCGCTAATGCAAGGTTTGGCAGATGGGTATTTTGTTTTGCCCTATACGATTGCAAATTACTTAGCGAATGATATAAGAACTGGAGCAATTCCTACAGATTCAAAAGAATTTGACGCTGCCGAAAAAGAGGTCAATGATAGTATAGAGGCACTTTTAGCTGTTCAGGGATCTAAATCGGTTGATTATTTTCATAAGAAATTAGGATTAATCATGTGGAATAAGGTCGGAATGAGCCGTAGCGAAGTAGGTCTAAAAGAGGCGATTGCTGATCTAGGTACGTTAAGAGAAGATTTTTATAAGGACGTCTTTATTCCAGGTTCTGCTAAAGAGATGAATGCAGAACTTGAGAAAGCGCTTCGTGTTGCGGATCTTCTTGAATTAGGTCAACTAATGGCTCTAGATTCATTAAACAGAAATGAATCTTGTGGTGGACATTTTAGAGAAGAGTATCAAGACTCTGAAGGGGAAACCTTAAGAGACGATGAGAATTTTAAATACGTCGCAGCATGGGAATACAAGGATAGAGATGCTAAAAACTCAGTCCTCCATAAGGAAGAACTCGTTTACGAGTCGATTAAAATAGCAGAAAGAAATTACAAGTAAATATTAGAACATGGCATCAAAATTCATTAAGATTACTCTAAAAGTATGGCGTCAGAAAAATGTTGACGCTAAGGGAAGTTTAGAGACGTACGATTTAGACAAGGTATCTACAGATAGTTCTTTTCTAGAAATGTTAGACCAGCTTAACGAGCAACTTATACAGTCAAGAAAAGAGCCTGTTGCCTTTGATCATGACTGTCGAGAAGGAATCTGTGGTTCTTGTTCTTTATATATTAATGGGCGTGCACATGGCCCTCAAAAGCATACAACGACCTGTCAACTTCATATGAGAAGCTTTGATGACGGTGACACAATTTATATTGAGCCATGGAGATCTAAAGCATTTCCTATTATAAAAGATCTTGTTGTGGACCGTTCAGCATTTGATAGAATTCAGCAGTCGGGTGGCTTTGTTTCTGTTAATACTTCAGGGAACACAATGGATGCAAATGCGATTCCAATTCCCAAGGCAGATGCTGATACAGCTTTTGAAGCAGCAGCATGTATCGGTTGCGGAGCTTGTGTGGCAAGTTGTAAAAACAGCTCTGCAATGTTATTTGTTGGCGCCAAAGTTTCACAATACTCATTATTGCCACAAGGTCAAGTTGAGTCGAAAGACAGGGTACAGAATATGGTCCGGCAAATGGATGATGAAGGTTTTGGTAACTGCACCAATACAGGGGCTTGTGAAATAGAATGTCCCAAGGGAATCTCTTTAGAAAACATTGCTAGAATGAATAGAGAATTTTTAAAGTCTAATCTTTCTTCAGAAAAATAAGGTTGCTATTTTAAGACTGTAACGCTGCCGTTGATCACGACTTTTCCGTCTGTATTTTTAGGTTTAAACTTTATAACCCAATTGTAAACGCCTCCCTGGACACCAATACCCTTGTTTGATGAATATGCGCCATCCCAACCTTGTTCATGGTCATAAGATTTCCATACAATTTCTCCCCACCTGTTATAAATAGCGATTTCATAATTATACGGGTCAAAACCACTTGTGAATACAGGCTTGAAGGTTTGATTGTGTTCGTCTGCGTCCGGTGTAAATGCATTGGGGATGTAGTAAATAAGTTCTTCTTGATAAGTTATAGGAATTGTAACGGTGTCGGCACAACCAATGGGTGAAAACGCGATTAAAGAGGCTTGATAGCCAGACTCAAAGGTCACATCGTATTCATGTTGACCTTCAAAGAACGACGATGTTTCACCATCTCCAAAATCCCATAAATAGGATACTGAACCTATAGACGAATTGTAAAAGTTGACCTCTCCGTTTCCTGGTCCAATCGTTCCTGGATTCATATAAAAAGATGCGGTTGCTTCTTCAACGCAAACAACATCATTATAGGTCATTGCTGTATCGCAGCCGTTAATATCTTCCATGTTCATTGTCAGATCGTAGCAGCCAGGCTCATTGAAAACAAACGGTTCCGGGTTATTAGCATTTAGGGCTCCATTGCTATTAGAGAAGCTCCAGTCTGTTGAAACCGCATTGATATTTAAATTTGTCAGGACTACAGATTCTCCAGAACAAATGAAGTTTGATTCTGTACTTAATACAGGCAATTGCGCACTGTTAACAGTGAACGAAACGGTATCGGTATTTGCGCACCCATTCACGTCAAAGCCCTCAGTAATAAATGAACTATTCGATGTAATGTTAAACGTGATGTCATTTTGAATATTATTAAACCAATCTGTTCCATCAAACCAGTTGTAGTTCACACCACCCGTCGCGGATATAGTGATGTCGTCACCAAAACAAATTAGAGCATCATTTCCAGCGAAAATATTAGGCAGCGGGTTGATAACTACCTCCGTTATTGCTGAGCAAGTAAATCCGTTTTCATCTGTTGCGGTAACTTGAAATGAAAAATTACCAACGGTTTGTCCAAGTACATCACTCATGTTTTGATTGGTGTCAATGACGGTACCTAATAGATCCCATACATATGAGCAATTACTAGGTGATACGGCATTCACATCATATAAACCATTTAAACATATTGGACTCGTGTTAGATGCTGTAACCGTGCAACTGCATTGTGAATCATTTTCAGATAGGATTTCAAGTTGTGTTGTCGCTGTACAAATGAATCCATTTTCATCAGTCGCGGTTACTTGAACTGGCCAAATCCCGGGCGCTAAAGCGGGTAGGTTATTAAGTTCTTGACCAGAACCTATGGTGGTCCCGTTTACATCCCAAACATAGGTCCCATTACTTACCGCTGAAGCACTTAAGCCAAAGGTCGCGTTATAACAGATAGGCCCTGTATTGGTTGCGGTAACTTCACAACTACAAAGAGGGTCGGTTGATGCGAGAATCACGAGTTGAGAGATGTCTGAGCAAATATGTCCATTATCATCAGTTACAGTCACTTGAATTGGCCATGTTCCCGCTGCTAATGCCGGAATTCCTACTAAGTTTTGCTCGTTACCTATATTTGTTCCGATGACATCCCATACATAAGTATCATTAATTCCCGGGTTTGTTAGGGTTGCTGTTAAATCAAAAGTGCTATTAAAACAAATTGGTCCGTTATTGGTTGCTTCAACTGTACAGCTACACTGGGGGTCATTTGCAGGTAGAACAGTGACTATTCCTTCTCCTACTCCAACAGCGACCACGCCATTTGGCAAGGTTTCAGTCCCCGTAACAGAGTAGGTTGTAGTAACTGATGGGGACACCGAGATCGATGCTGAGGTTTCGTTATTAGGGCTCCAAACATAACTAGTAGCCCCTGTTGCAGTTAATGTAGTCTGATCACCTGGACAAATCGTCTCATTATTAACGGTAATAGGCACCAAGCCAGAACAGGTAACTCCAGCTGATCCAAAAAAGTTAAGAGGTAAGTTTGTTGATTGGGAGCTATAGTTTGACAGGCAAATTAAATACTGTTCTCCAGCTAAGACATTTAAGCCAGGTTCAAAATTACTCGGTGCTCCGCCAGGTGGAAGAGAGCTTGCTATACCTGTAAACCCTTCACATTGACCGTTCCAATTACAACTAATCGGAGAAAGTGTATTGTTAAATATTTCGTCGCATGAGCTGGTATTATAGGGCCACATAATCCAATCAAGGCATCCAGTTCCGCCATCTTGACCGAATGAAAACTCAAGAAGTCCGCTACTAGAGATATTAATAATCATCCAAGTACTATTTGTTTCGCCAGTTAGGAGACAGCCACTATTACTCGATGAAGGATTGATAGATGGGTTAGAGACAGAACCGTTTAATTCTTCTAGACCGGCACCATTGGGATCAATTTGGAAAGACGCGTTTGTACAAATATTGTTATTGACTGCATCAGAACAATCTGGAGCCACTACAGTCTGGCTTAAAATGTTCGCAGAAAAGCAATAGAATAGAAATAGAAATAGAAATACCTTCACAATTTATCTTTAATAATACTTTAACGACTGTGAAACGGTATAGTTGCCCAAGAGCCTACTTTAGCTGACTGTTCTCGGAAGAATTTTTATACCAACCTTCGTTGTCTTTGATCTCTACAGGGATCGTAGCTACATCGTTAAACTTTTTTTGAATCGACATCCAATAATAAAACCCAGCAAATCCACCGATTAAGAAAACCAAATTAACCCAATTTCCAATAAATTCGAAAATACCGAAAGACCATTGGAATAGGTCGCCTAATAAGTAGAAAAAGTCTGTAGAAGTCATTGTTGTTGTTTTTGAAAGTCAGTTAAAAGTAAGCAAATAATATGGTTCAACCAAACCTCAAATCTCACCTAATAATTCGAAGGTTTCTTTTGCAGCAATCTGCTCGGCAACTTTCTTGGAGGAGCCTTTTCCCATACCATATTCCTGCTGGTTAATTTGTACTTGAATGGTGTATTCCCAAATGCCATTTACATGCAATTCAGAGACCAAATAAAAAAGAAGCTCCAATTTTTTTCTTTGACACCAAATAAAAAGCTTGGATTTAAAATCAATCTCTTCTTCAAGGAGCTGTGTGAAATTCAGATAACGTTTGAAAATGTTTTGTTCCAATACGGTTTTCGTTTTCACATACCCTCCATCGAGATATATTGCACCGATAATGGCTTCAAAAGCATTTCCTTCCAGGGAGGCTAAATTTATTGATCGGTTGTGGTTGTAAAGTAGCACGTTACGAATACCAATTTCCTCACCGAGCTTACACAAATTTTTGCGACTCACAATTTTGGATTTTAGCTTTGTTAAAACTCCCTCATTGCTTTCGGGAAATTTTAAAAAAAGAAATTCTGCAGTGATGGAGTCCAATATGGCATCTCCAAGAAATTCCAAGCGCTCATTGGAGTATTCGCTTTCTGAATGGGAGATAAAAGATTTGTGTGTAATTGCTTTCTGAAAATAGAGGAGCTTGTTTGGTTTGTATCCAAACTTGTCGAGAATGAAACGAAATAGTTTAAGTTCACCCTCTGTCTTTTTCTTATTAAACAAAGGAATTTTCAGAATCTAAGGGGTGTATTTTTTAACGATAATACTTGTATTGTGTCCTCCAAAACCAAAGGTGTTTGACAGTGCGATATTCACCGTTCTTGCTTGCGCTTTGTTAAAGGTGAAGTTTAATTTGTCATTTAGTGCGGGATCGTCCGTAACATGGTTGATTGTCGGGGGCACAAGGTCTTCTTTAACAGACAAGACACAGGCAATTGCTTCAATTGCACCAGCAGCTCCTAACAAATGACCAGTCATAGATTTTGTTGAGCTAATGTTTAAGGAATAGGCATGGTCTCCAAAGACCTCTTCTATAGCCTTCACCTCTGCAACATCACCTAATGGAGTCGAGGTACCGTGAACGTTCACGTAATCGACGTCACTTGGATCAATTTCTGCGTCTTCAAGGGCAGCGATCATTGTGTTTTTAGCTCCTCTACCTTCTGGGTGAGGTGCTGTCATATGGTAGGCATCACCAGACATTCCACCGCCAATAATTTCAGCATAAATTTTCGCCCCTCTTTTAATGGCATGCTCATATTCTTCAAGAATTAGAGCTCCTGAGCCTTCGCCTAGTACAAAACCATCTCTTTCAGCGTCAAAGGGTCTGGAAGCCGTTTTTGGCGAATCATTTCTTGTAGATAGCGCTCGTAGCGCATTGAACCCACCCATTCCCATTTCATTTACACAGGCTTCTGAACCACCAGTCACAACAGCATCTGCTTTTCCAAGCCGAATAATGTTAAAAGAGTCTATGATGGCATTCGTAGCTGAGGCACATGCGGAAACGGTCACGTAGTTTGGTCCTCTTAAATTGTTTTTGATTGAGATTTGACCAGCGGCCATATCTGCAATCATTTTTGGAATAAAGAAAGGGTTTAAACGAGGAGGTCCTTCACTAGCAAAATAATTTCTTGCTTCTTCTTGAAAGGTATTTAAGCCCCCGATTCCGGAACCCCAAATGACTCCAATTCGATCGAGATTTGGATCTGCCTCAAGGATTCCCGCATCTGCCAAGGCTTCGTCACTGGAAACCATGGCATATTGCGTAAATAAATCCATTTTTCGAGATTCTTTACGGTTTATAAAGTCCTCAACATTAAAGTTCTTCACCTCACAGGCGAATTGTGTTTTAAATAATGAGGCATCAAAATGAGTAATAGGTGCAGCACCACTTTGACCGTCGGTCAGGTTCTTCCAAAATTCTGACGTCGTATTACCTATCGGGGTAAGTGCGCCAAGACCAGTAACAACTACTCGTTTTAACTCCATAAATTGCGTTAAAGATTTCTCTTACTATTTTGCGTTTTCTGTGATGTAATCTACTGCATCACCAACTGTTTGAATTCCTTCTGCTTTATCATCTGGAATAGAGATATTGAATTGCTTTTCAAATTCCATGATTAATTCAACAGTGTCCAAGGAGTCAGCCCCTAAGTCATTTGTAAAACTTGCTTCGTTTGCAACTTCACTTTCTTCGACATTAAGTTTGTCTACGATGATTGCTACAACTTTTTCTCTGATATCTGACATCTTCTAATTTTTTTAATGTTTATGGTTGCAAAGAAAAAAAAGATATAGCCAATTAACAACATAAAGTTCAATTATTTATCAACGCAGAGGTATTGAAATAACCAAAACAAGGCTTTAAAGAAGTACCTTTGGACAAATAATCTATGAATACAATTGCAATTTTTATTTCAGGTGAAGGCTCCAATGCCACAAGAATGCTGAGAGAATTTCAAAACTCACCAGATTTAAAGGTGCAGTTGGTTTATTCTTCGAAGCCCAATTCGGGGGTCGAAGAGCTTTGCGAGAAACTTGGTGTTTCATTTGTTCATTTACCTTGGGATGAGGGTTCTAAGCTGCATTTATTGGAATTATGTCAAAAAAACGGGGTTCAGTGGATTGTTTTAGCGGGTTTTTTGAAATTGATTCCAAACGCATTTTTAGCTACATATTCTAAGAAAATAATCAATATTCACCCCTCTCTTTTGCCCAAATTTGGTGGAAAAGGGATGTATGGTATGCATGTGCACAAAGCCGTAGTAGAATCAGGTGCGCAGAATTCAGGGATAACCATTCATTATGTTGATGGGGCTTATGATCAAGGACAGATAATTCAACAATTCTCAGTGGCCGTATTAAAAGAGGACACACCTGAGCTGCTTTTTGGTAAAGTCCGATTACTAGAAAAGAAACACTTCACAAAAACAGTGGCAGAGGTTATTTTGAATCAATAACCTTAAGAAACCTCTCTGCTTAGGATGTCTGCAAAGTGCCAGCAGTCCTCAAATGAGTTGTATAATGGCGCCGGTGCGATTCTAATTACATTCGGTTCTCTCCAGTCGGCAATGACACCTTGCTCTGTAAGCATGTCGAATTTCTTTTTTCCGTCTTTTGCACATAGAATAGAGAGCTGAGAACCCCGTTCTAGAATGGATGAAGGGGTAATTATTTTTAAGAAGTCACCGTTTTCTTTGGACACCTTTAATATTAAATATTCCAGATAGGCTGTAATCAAATCTCTTTTAGAGCCTATACGTTCCATGCCAGCCTCCTTAAAGATTTGTAAAGAGGATAGATGCGCAGCCATACCTAGGACAGGAGCGTTACTTAACTGCCAACCCTCAGCCCCTTTAATGGGATAAAAAGTGTCTTCCATTAAAAAACGTTGCTCTTTGTCATGTCCCCACCAACCTGCAAATCTTTTTAGCTCAGGATTGTCTGCATGTCTTTCATGGACGAACATTCCCGAAACACCTCCGGGTGATGAGTTTAAATATTTGTAAGAACACCAGGTAGCAAAATCTACACCCCAATCATGAAGAGAAAGATTTACGTTACCAGCAGCATGTGCTAGGTCAAAGCCAACGATTGCACCAGCCTCATGACCAGCTTTTGTGATTTCTTCAAGATTGAAAAATTGTCCTGTATAGTAGTTAACACCTCCCATAAAGACCAAAGCAAGTTCGTCTTTGTTTTCTTCAATACTCTTTAGGATGTCCTCATGTCGAAGGGTCTCTTCGCCTTCTCTAGGGCCGACTTCAATAAGATGTGTTTTATCAAACCCATGAAATTCAAGCTGAGACATCAATGCATATTGATCACTCGGGAAGGCTTTCTTTTCACATAGGATTTTTGTTCGCTTTCCTTTTGGCTGATAGAAAGAAACCATCAGTAAATGTATGTTGGTCGTTAGTGAATGTGTCACTACGGTTTCAATTGGTTTTGCCCCAACAACGTAAGCACTAAGCTCTGTAAGCTGCTCATGGTAGCTATACCAAGGTCTTCGCGCTAAAAAATGTCCCTCAACACCATATTTAGCCCAATCGTCAAGTTCTTCCTCGATCATTTTTCTTGTGGTGACAGGTTGAAGGCCTAAAGAATTTCCAGTGAAGTACCTCACTTCATTTTTATGAAAATTCGGTAAAAGGAATTTTTCACGAAACCCTTTCAAAGGGTCATTTTCATCCATTTTTTTTGCAAAGCTTAGGCTTGATTGGAAGTTCATACGTTCTTAATTTTGCTAATTTCGTGGTGCAAATATAAGATAATGAAAACGAATGCCATGTATACATATACACGCTCTAGTAAATTGTTCGCTGCTGCTCAAAAGGTGATTCCGGGTGGGGTTAATTCTCCAGTTAGGGCTTTTAAGTCTGTGGGTGGAAGACCAATCTTTATTGAAAAGGCGCAAGGCGCCTATTTATATGATGTAGATGGCAACTCATATATTGACTTCATCGCATCCTGGGGGCCCATGATTCTTGGGCATGCACATCCAGAGGTGATCAAAGCGCTCACGGAGCGTGCGCGAAAAGGGACTTCCTTTGGGATTCCAACCGAGCTAGAAACAAAAATTGCAGAATTGGCTTGCTCCATGACACCAAATGTCGATCAGATTAGATTCGTGAATTCTGGAACAGAAGCTTGCATGAGTGCGGTGCGATTAGCACGAGGGTTTACAGGTAAAGAAAAGATCATTAAGTTTTCGGGGTGCTACCATGGTCATTCTGATTCTTTTTTAATTGAAGCGGGTAGCGGAGCCATGACTTTTGGAATGCCAAATAGCCCAGGTGTAACACAGGGAACGGCCAAAGACACCTTGCTTGCCCGTTATAATGACTTAAATAACGTCGCGGATATTTTCCAATCCAATAAAGATCAAATTGCTGCAGTGATTATTGAACCTGTAGCAGGAAATATGGGGTGTATACCGCCTGTAAAAGGATTTATGGAAGGCCTGAGAGCGCTATGTGATGCCAACGACACCTTACTTATTTTTGATGAAGTTATGACTGGGTTTAGGTTAGCCCCTGGTGGTGCTCAAGAGCTTTTAGGAATCAATGCAGACATTGCTACCTATGGAAAAGTAATTGGTGGTGGTTTGCCCGTTGGAGCTTTTGGCGCCCGTAAAGAAATAATGTCTCACCTCGCGCCAGAAGGTGCGGTTTACCAGGCAGGTACATTGAGCGGAAATCCTCTAGCGATGTCAGCTGGTCTTGCTACTTTATCGATTCTAAATTCTAGCCCCGAGCTATATAAAAGTCTTGAATCTAAAACAAGGTATCTTAGTAATGAAATGGCTAATATACTTGATGAAAAGGGGATGCCTTATCAGCTTAATCAGTTGGGTTCAATGATGTCTCTCCATTTTACAGATGAGCCTGTCGTAGATTTTCAATCTGCTAGTAAAGGAAATAACCCCAAGTTCAATGCCTATTTTCATGGAATGCTAAAACGAGGCGTTTATCTTCCTCCGAGTGCGTTTGAAAGCTATTTCTTAAATGATGCGCTGAGTTATGAAGATATCGACCTTACCGTTGAGGCCTTTCGAGAGGTGATCAAGGAACTATAATCCAAAACCCCAATACCTCAAAGGCTAGCTCCGAACATTTTTTGCGCATTGTTGTTTACTTATTATCAATTAACAACCGTATGCAACATAAAGGACAAGCCTTGGAAAAAGCCGTGCGTGAAAGCGGTATTCCTCTTACTAAAATCACAAAGCGAATGAATAAAAGTCGCAGGTGGATTTACAATGCATTTGAAAATCCGAACTTAGGAATCGATTATATTATTGAAATAGGTGAAATTATTCATTACGATTTTTCAGATGTTCTTGTAGAGCTGAAAAAATTCAAGGCCACCGTCGTCGATAAAAGCGATGCAACTGATAAAGAGGGTTCAGAGTATTGGAAAAACAAGTACCTTGATCTTCTCGAGAAGTACAATGAAATATTGGAAAGAAAATTGGTTTAATTGTCCTTACTGTCTTAACTTTACCTCGTGGTATTCGTAACCGGTTCTTCAGGATTAGTGGGCAGTCATTTGCTCTATGCCTTATCTGAAAAAGGGATAAAGATACGGGCGATGTACCGTGATCGGAAAAGTATCAAAAACGTTGAAAAACTTTTTGAATTCTACAATCTAAAAAACAACAAAAGTTTAACACTTGATCTGATAGAGTGGGTTCAGGGCGATATCCTTGATGTAAACACTCTAGACATGGCGATGAAAGAAGTCAATACTGTCTTTCACTGTGCGGCTTTGGTTTCTTTCTTTAAATCTGATTTTCACAAATGCATGAAGATAAACCGCATGGGGACGGCCAATGTTGTGAATGCATGTTTGCAAAACAGTATAAAAAAACTATGCTATGTGAGCTCCACTGCAGCGCTTGGTCATTCAGACCAGCCCGTAACGGAAGAAACGAAGTGGAAGCCCGGACCTTTAGTCAGTGGATACTCTGTTTCAAAACACAGTGCAGAGAAAGAGGTTTATCGCGGAATAGCAGAGGGTTTGAACGCCTCGATTGTTAATCCTTGCTTGATCCTGGGGCCCGGAAAATGGGACCAAAGTTCGCTGACTATTTTTCAGGCTGCGAAAAAGGGACTGCCCTTTTATTCAACAGGATCAAATGCAATCGTCGATGTTAGAGATGTGGCTAATTTTCTGATTTTACTTTCTGATTCCGACGAGTGCGGAGAAAAATACCTTTTAATAGGTGAAAACATGAGCTTTCGCCATTTATTTTCTTTTATCGCTCCAAGACTCAAAGCAAGGGCTCCAAGCTATAAGATGAATTCCTTTTTTAGCAAACCCATTGCTTATTTTCTTGAAAATGTTTTACACTTATTCGGCCTTAAAAGCCCGCTTTCTATTGAGAGTGTACAATCAGCATATAAAAAGGTCAGCTACGACAATCAAAAAGCCATTAAACGATTTAATTACAAGTTCTATTCGATGGAGGAAAGTGTCTTAAATGCAATTGAAGGGAGGTTTTATGACTAAAATATTAGGGAAAAACCTCTCCAAACAGCACCTCATTATGGCCCTGTTTTGTATCATTTACTTGGTTGGAATCATTGGCTTTTTCACCCCTTTTCTTAGAGTCATTTGGCTTCCAATGTCTGGTTTGATTTTATATCTAACGACGTTTGGCGTTATTGCCTCGAGTAAGCAACAAGGAAAGCTTGCGTTGTTCTTATTTTTGGCTTTTTGTATCGGTTTTACTTCAGAGGTTATCGGCGTACAAACAGGTATTTTGTTCGGAGATTACAGCTATGGGCTCAATTTGGGGTACAAGTTTTCGGGTGTCCCTATCGTCATAGGTTTGCTGTGGGGAGTTCTTGCCGTGAGCAGTGCGTCCTGTGTGGCACAATTCCCAAGCCTAAAAAAGCAAGCGCCATTTGTGGCAGCACTTCTAATGCTAGGCATCGATTATATTATGGAGCCTGTGGCAATTGCCAGTGATTTTTGGAGCTGGAACGGTGAAGATGTGCCTCTTTGGAATTATATCTGCTGGTTCGGAATCGCATGGATTTTACAGATTATATTGAAGAGAGGGATGTTTCTAGAATCGAACAAAGTCTTTAACCTAGTGTTCATCTTGTTGACAGTCTTTTTTTCTTTGTTAAATTTATACCAATGATGCTTATTCTTGGTCCATTTGTGCTCATTGCTTCCTTCTTCGGAATGGAATTCATGGCTTGGTTTACACACAAGTATCTCATGCACGGAGGCATGTGGTTTTTTCATAAAGACCACCACCAAGTAGAACCCGGGTTCTTTGAGAGAAATGATGTCTTCTTTCTCATTTATGCTGTGCCTTCTTGGTTGTTAATCATGCTCGGTTCGATGAATGGCATGTGGATTCCGGTGTGGATTGGTTTTGGTATTCTTGCCTATGGGATCTGCTACTTTCTGATTCACGATGTTTATATTCACAGAAGGTTCAAATGGTTTAGAGATATAGACCACCCCTATTTTTATGCGATCCGAAAGGCACATAAAATCCACCATAAATACAGAGGAAAAGAAGATGGTGAGTGTTTTGGAATGCTGGTCGTACCCCTTAAATTTTACAGAGAAGCAAAGAAAACTTTTAAAAGAAGAAAGAATTAATGAGTTTATACTTGATCTTAATGCTAGCTAGTTTCGGTCCTTGTTTTTTATTA
>CAJJCU010000035.1 GCA_905182775.1 uncultured Flavobacteriales bacterium | reverse complement strand
AGACAGTAGGAGTAAGAACCAAAGCGTATTGGGGTACAAGAAATTCATCGGCTATAAAAGTAGTGAAAGTTCATGCTTCAACAAAAAAAAAAGGAGGTTCAAAAAAAAATGTCCCGAAGGACATTTTATTTAGTTTTTCGATTTATCGTACCATTCTTTAAATTTCTCTTCATTACCTGATGAGCGATAAGCCATGGCTAGATTTCTCATGACGGATTTATTATCAGGGAAAGAAATTATCATTTTTTCAAGACTAGGAATTGCTTTAGTGAGTAGTTCTTTTTTCTTGTTTTCTAATTCTGTCACCTTCGGATCTCGATAATCTAGGTCCTTCGCTTCATCGCCAAGTGCAATACTCCAGTCCATATATAATGCAGCTAAGTTAGAATGCGCATTAACGTACTCAGGGTCAATTTCAATTGCCTTTAGCAGATTTGATTCCGCTTTTTCATTTTCTTTAAGCTCGATATAGGAAGTGCCTAAAATATAATAGAGCTGCTTGTTGTTGGGGTCAATAGCCAATGCTTCTTTTATGTATTGTTCTGATTTCTCAGTATCTCCACGTTTAAGAGCTATGTTGATGTAGTTGGTAAGAATCCCCATGTCGTTTGGAGAGAGCTCATTGGCAGCGTCACACATCTTTTCAGCTTTGTCAAGATCATCCGAACGGATCAAAGAGTCTGTTACGTATGCGTAAGTGGCCATTGCATTTACTTTTGCGTCCTCATACTCTTCACCGATAAAAGCCTTTACTTGATATGCGCCTGAAAAGCTCATAAAAGCCATTTCATAATTTTTGGCCTCATACATAGAGAGTCCCATTTCGAAGTACTGTGTTACACGACGGTTAACAAAACCTTTGGCATCATCCGTATACTTACCCTTAGGATCATTGATTACTTTACGAAAGCTTTCCATAGATGCATCCTTATAACTTTCTAATAAGGCTTCATCGGGCATGTTTCCAGACATGGCATCGAATTGAGCAACCTCAATAAGAGCGAAATAAACCATTCCTCTATATAGGTGCATTTTCATTCCTTCCTTAGTATCAGGATGAGCAGCGGCTAGATCAATGAATTTTTTAGCATCATTCACTGTCTTTTTTGCTTTTTCAGCTCCAGCTCTAGGGCTGTACTTTTTCATGAGCATGGCCGCATCCGTAACATTACTTTTTTGAGCCATTGTTGCATTTGACAAAATCACCAGGAATGCAAGTAAAACTGTTGTATTTATTTTCATAATTATAATTTAAATTGATTCTTTCAAATCCTGTGCCAAGTATCGAAAAATGATTTATTCTTCGGTTGAATCCTCATTTGATTCAGCATTGTTATTTTCTGTGCCTTCTATATTTTCATCGCCTGACATGTCTATTTCTTCTCCCGCTTCTTCCTCGTCACCTCTAGGAACTCTTGCAATTGCTGCAATCTCTGAAGAGCCTTTTAAGTTAATGAGTCTTACTCCTTGAGCCGCTCTTCCCATAGTACGAATGCTATCTACATTCATTCGGATGGCAACGCCGCTTTTGGTAATGATCATTAAATCGTCTTCGTCGATTACATTTTTAATAGATAATAGTTGTCCTGTTTTAGAAGTGATATTAAGTGTTTTGACACCTTTTCCACCTCTGTTTGTTATTCTGTATACTGGCTCGTGGTCTTCTGGGTCATTAAGGTATGTTCTTTTTCCATAGCCCTTCTCGGAAACAACCAATATGGTAGAGTAGACATCTTCAACACAGATCATTCCAACGACAATCTCTTTTGACTCATCAATTTTTATCCCTCGAACTCCAGATGCATTTCTTCCCATTGGGCGAACGGTACTTTCGTTAAAACGAATCGCTCTACCTGAACTAGAGGCCAGTACGATTTCATTTTCACCATTGGTAAGCTTCGCTTCTAAAAGTTCATCATTATCTCTAATCGTTATCGCATTGATACCATTGGTTCGTGGTCTTGAGTAAGCTTCTAGTGAAGTCTTTTTAATCACACCAAGTTTGGTGCACATAACAATAAAGTTATTATTGATGTATTCGTTGTCGGTGATGTCTTGGACCTTAACATAAGCCTTAACCTTATCATCCTGAGGGATATTGATTAGGTTTTGAATAGCTCTACCTTTGGCGATTTTATTCCCTTCAGGTATTTCAAATACCCGCATCCAAAAGCATCGGCCTTTTTCAGTGAAGATCAGTAAGTAATTATGATTGGTCGCTACAAATAAGTGTTCTAAAAAGTCTTTTTCACGGGTGGTTGAACCTTTTGAACCCATTCCGCCTCTATTCTGAACCTTGTATTCAGCTAGGTTTGTCCTTTTGATGTAACCCGCATGAGATATAGTTACAACAACTTCCTCATCTGCAATTAAATCTTCAATGCGCATTTCGCTCGCGCTATATTCTATAACGGATCTTCTTTCGTCTCCGTATTTGCTCTTGATATCGTTAAGTTCTTCTGTAATGATTAACATTCTTCTTGGCTCATTTGACAAGATATCTTTCAGGTCTTTAATGGTTTTCATTAACTCATCATATTCGCCACGAAGCTTGTTTTGTTCGAGTCCTGTAAGCTGACGCAATCTCATGTCTACAATTGCGCGGGTTTGAATATCTGAAAGCTTAAATCTTTCGGCAAGATTTTCTTTTGCCTGATCAGGTGATGGGGATGCTTTTATGATCTCAATCACTTCGTCAATATTGTCAGATGCGATAATTAATCCCTCTAGAATGTGTGCTCTTTCTTCTGCTTTTCTGAGTTC
>CAJJCU010000034.1 GCA_905182775.1 uncultured Flavobacteriales bacterium | reverse complement strand
CATGCTAAAACCTGCAGCAAGTGATAATTATTCATTTGAAAATGGTGCGCATATCAGAGATGCCTTCATACACACGCTTTCAATTAGAGCAAATATGAGACTTGACGAACGAACATGGCGCCCGGCAATTTTATATTTAAATGGCGAGTATTGGGGGGTTTATGAAATAAGAGAAAAAGCTGATGATAGTGATTATACAGATTACTACTTTGATCAAGATAAATTTCATTTAGAATATTTAAAAACATGGGGTAATACCTGGCAAGACTATGGAGCACCCGATGCACAGCCTAACTGGAACAACTTGAGGGATTATATCCTCGCTAACAACATGTCGGCTGGTCCAGATTTTGACTATGTTGACAGTAAATTGAATTGGAAATCTTTATGCGATTACTTTATGTTCAATTCTTATGTTGTGAATATGGACTGGCTCAATTGGAATACGGCATGGTGGCATGGTACGGATCCAGAAGGGGATAAGAAAAAATGGCGCTATGTACTTTGGGACATGGATGCAACATTTGGTCATTATATAAACTACACGGATATTCCGGATGAAAGTGCAAATGCGAATCCTTGTAATGCTGAAAACCTTCCCAACCCGGGAGGTCAAGGACACACTGATATTCTAGAGAAATTAATTGCAGACAACCCTATCGTGGAGCAATATTATATAACGCGTTATATTGATTTGGTAAACACCTACTTCTCATGTGATTATATGATAGGCCTTTTAGATAGTATGGTCTTAGAAATCACTCCTGAAATGCCTGGGCAATGTGCAAAATGGGGCGGCTCTGTTAATGGGTGGCAAAATAACGTACAAGACCTGAGAGACTTTATCAATTTGCGATGCGAGGCACTCGCAGATGGTCTTATTGACTGTTATGATTTGAATGGTCCACATGTGACTTCATTTGATGTCTCCCCCGCTTTAAGTGGCGAAATCAAAGTAAATTCCGTTTGGGCACCAACTTATCCATGGACAACAGAATATTTCGGTGGAATAGAAACCTTTTTAAAAGCCAAAGCTGCTCCTGGATTTGTATTTGACCATTGGGAATTTACGACCGGACCTTTAGGATCAGCAATAACTGAAGACACCAATAGCATCGTAGTTAATACACCTGAAAACATCGTCGCCTTCTTTATCGTTGATAATCCAGATTTAGATACGGACGGAGATGGATTGACAGATCAAGAGGAAAACTTAATAGGTACTGACCCTAACAATCCCGATTCAGATGGGGACGGCGAAAGTGATTTTGACGAAGTTGGAGGGGATATCACCAACCCAATTGATAGCGATGGAGATGGTTTGATTGATGCTTTTGAGGCTAGCAATCAAGATGAAGATGGCGATGGGGTTAACGATGAAGAAGACCCAGCAAATACAGATCCTTGCATCCCGAACCCAAGCGCAGGGAATTGTGACCAAGACAATGATGGATTGACGAATGATGAAGAGAATACAGCAGGAACTGACCCAACAAATCCGGACACAGATGACGATGGGTTTAATGATGGAGATGAAATAACATCAGGTACCGATGCTCTAGATCCATGCGACCCAGATGATTCACTTCCCCTATGTAATATTGACACGGATGGAGATGGCCTAACTGATGCTCAGGAAGAAGTTCTTGGAACTGACCCTAACAATATCGATACGGATGGAGATGGATTAACTGATGGTGCTGAATTTAATAATGGCACAGATCCTTTAGATAGTTGTGACCCAACCAATAACAATCCAGATTGTGCTGAAGGCGTGCATATACCAACTGGTTTCTCACCTAATGGAATTGGCCCTGATGACAACAATACATTTCAGGTTATTACCGGACAAAACATAGAATCCTTTCAATTTCAGATATTCAACCGTTGGGGTAAAATCATGTATGAGTCTTCGGAAAAAGGCTTCCAATGGGATGGAAAATTCAAAGGTGTAGACTGTAATACAGGTGTATACCCCTATATAATGAAGGTGCAATATACTGATGGGTCATCAGACACACTATCAGGAAACATTACATTAATCCGCTAAGATGAAATCCATATTACTCATTTTTATTTTCTTGCCAGTATTGATCTTCGGACAGGACTTTCATTATTCTCAAATTGATCAATCCATGTCAATGATTAACCCTGCAACGACCTCAACCTTTGCTGGATATGAAAGGATATCATTACAACATAGAAACCAATGGCTTGGTGCTGGAACACAATTCATGACGAGTATGGGTATGATGGAGTTTTCTATAGGTAAACAAGCACGAAGAACCAGCGCTTATTCAGGGATTGGGGTTTACTTTCTAAATGACATTGGTGGTGATTCTAAATTCAGTATAAAGACAGGAGGATTTACTGCTAGTGGAGTGCTACCTCTTTCAAAAGCACATTCGATCTCTGCAGGGATTCAGGTCGGTTATTCTAATAGGTCCGCAGATTTCTCACGATTAACTTTTTACAATCAATGGGATGGGACCCAATTTGACCCAAACATTGATCCAAGTGAAGTCAACGGAATTAGCTCATTTTCACATTTAGATGCTGGGATAGGAATCGCATATAGTTACAACAAGGAAAATGAAAACACATTATCAGCAAGTGACCTTAGCGTACAAGGTGGGCTATCATTGCAACATTTAAATCGTCCTACACTCCGATACAATTCATTGGTTGATGACAAGCTCCCAATGAAGTTATGTATACATGCGAATGTTCGTTACGGAATATCTCCCGAGTCTAATCTTGAATTTAGTGCTGCTCAATTCATTCAAGCAAAGCACTTTGAAACAATTGGAGGCTTTTTCTTTCGATTAAAAATGAAGTCTGCATCGCGCGTAACTGCATTTGTAAGTGACCAGTTTTTCGTAATCGGCTCCTATTTCCGTAGCACTGGCGCTATTATCCCATCATTCTTCATTGATATGGGAGGGTTTACGATTGGCTTATCCTATGACTATGAATTGGGAAAGATCACAACAATGTACAAACAGTCCGTTGAGGTAAGTCTTAAGTTTAATTTCGGTAAGAAATCAATTTTTGAAAGCTCTAAGATGCGTTAATGAACTTCAACCAAGTTTTTGATTGTTTTTTATTTAATACTCTCGGCATTTTATTTTGAGAACCTAACTTTTTTTGTCCCTCCATATATTTATAAAAAACATCGGGTGATAAAATCATTAATTCTGGTTCCGACAAGCTGAATTTTCTTGCTGAATTATAATCGTCATTGTTTTCGCGAAGATGGTTGTCTAAAAAGGACAAAAGTTCACTCGTATTCTCAATCAACTGAGAGCATCCCAGGTACCAGCAATGGTTTTGTTTTTCTTCATCTGCATATATTGTAAATTCAGAAAAATCAACATCGAAAGCCTTGCTTGTTTCCAGAAGTCCTTGATTGATATTCTGTAAGGACAAATGTTCACCGCAAAGACTTAAAAACTGATGTATTCGCCCTGAGATCACAACCTCATGCTCTTCTCGATTGGTAAACCGAACTAAATCACCGATTAGGTAGCGCCATAAACCCGCATTTGTTGAAATCACTAATGCATAATCAACATTTTCCTGCACTTGCTGAATCGTATACGCATCTGCATGAGGCTTAACAGCGCCTTGTTCATCAAAATTATCTGATGTGAAGGGAACAAACTCAAAAAAGATACCGTTGGTCAACAGCAGCTTCATTCCCGTACTTGAGACATCCTCTTGATAAGCAAAATATCCCTCGCTAGCCAAATAAGTATCTAGTAAATCCACCTTTCTACTGATTAGACCATTTAGCCTCTTTATATATGGGTCCATATAAACTCCCCCATGCACATAAACATATAAATTTGGCCAAATATCATGTATTGAATCTAACTTATGTCGCTCTATAATTTTTTCTATAAGCATCAAGCACCAGCTCGGAATCCCGGCAATGATACCAATATCCCATCTTGGTGCTTTTTCAATCATCAAGTCCAACTTTTTACTCCAGTCCTTCATCCCACTAATACGTGCACCAGGCTTTGTAAATGGGGTTGCAATAAATGAAGTGTGCTTCTTAAGAATTCCGCTTAAATCACCTTCAACATGTGTCTCTTTGTAAGTGAGCTTTGTGGAACCCCCGACCGTTAAAATACTGGTGCTATAAAATGATTGAGGGAGATCTAAACCATGTAAAATAGAAAGCTGCCTCAGACTAGATTTCTGAAAAGAACGAATCATTTCAGAGGTAACAGGGATTCTTTTACTTGGAGAACCTGTCGTTCCTGAAGACAATGCATAATATTTAATTCTGCCCCTCCAAGTATTGTCTTTTTCTCCTAAAATCGAGTATTTAAGCCACTTTTCATGAAAATCATCGTAATCCATTATCGGGACCGATTTCTGATAGAGCTTTACACCTTCATTATTGTTTAAGATCGAAGCAAAGTCATGTGCCAAACCAAATTTTGTCGTTTTTGATTTAAGCAGCAGATATTTAAGCACAGCAACTTGGTCTTTGTAACCTTGCGTTTTTTTTGCATTCTTACGAAAAGATAACGCAGTTGTTTTCTTCAGAAACCTACCTACCAATGGCATATAACGATCTTAATTACTAATTACTAATCTAAAATAAAGATACAAAAACGTATTATTTTTCGTTACTTTATCTTAACTTTACCTAAAATCTGTTCATGAGTCAAATAACCTTTATTGTACCGCATGATTTCACAAAAGTAGCAGATATTGCTCTTGAACATGCTATTGCCACTGCCAAACCTTTGGAAGCAGAAGTTCAATTACTTCATGTGGTATCAAAACAAAACCAAGTCCACGAGGCCAATATAAAGCTAGAAGCAATTGTCGAACAATTCGGTTCGCACAATGTGAAATTAATTCCGAACGTTAGAATTGGAAGTATCTTCGAAGATATAGGGGACTTTGCCGCTGAGCATGAAGCGAAACTTATTTTCATGGGTACACATGGTGCACATGGATGGCAACACGTAACAGGAAGCCACGCTTTAAAAGTGGTAACAAATTCTTCGGTTCCTTTTATTATTGTTCAAGAGAAACTAGTCAAAGAAACAGGCTATGACTCGATCGTAGTTCCTATGGATTTGAACAAAGAAACCAAGCAGAAGCTCACAATAGTTTCAAGGCTTGCTAAATATTTCGGATCAAAAGTACACGTTGTGATTCCAGATGAATCTGATGACTTCTTAAAACACCAAGTCAAATCTAATATCGTTTTCGCAAAAAGATTCTTTAAAGACAGAGGGGTTGAAATGCAATATTCAATGATTTCAAGAACTGGTTTTGATAAAGAAGTTGTGAAATATGCAGTATCTGTTGACGCTGACCTCATTGCAATCATGAACTTGAATAAGAGCAATTTATTCCATGCCCTTTCGTCACATTATGAGCAATATATCATGACAAACGATGCGCTTATTCCAGCACTGATTGTAAACCCAGTTTACAAAGAAGGTTACGGATTGAACAGCATGTTTTAAAACAGATTTTTTCGCTTTTAAATAAGCTTTAACTCAACTTCAATATTCAACATCATGACTTTTCATGACCTATTTGCTTCCAAGCAAAAAAACTCAGGCTCTAATCAAAATCTTTGGCCTGTACTAAAAGCCATAACAGAAGCATCAGTTCAAGTAAGTGATGACCTTAACAGGGCCGCTCTTTTGGACAACTTTTTAGGTGCTCAAGGAGGAAAAAATGTTCAAGGAGAAGAACAACAGAAACTTGATGTAATTGCTGACGTTGCTTTCATCAATGCCTTTAAAAACTGCGGTGCCGTTACAGGAATTGGATCAGAAGAAAATGAAGACTTTTTAGCTTTTGATACAGAAAAATCTAACAATGCACCTTATGTCGTGCTATTTGATCCTCTTGATGGGTCGAGTAATATAGATGTCAATGTATCTGTTGGTACCATATTTTCCATTTACGAAAGAACCTCAGCATTAGGAAGCCCAGCGTGCCTAAAAGACATGCTTCAACCGGGAAACAAACAAGTTGCTGCAGGCTATGTCCTTTACGGCACATCCACCATGCTCGTGATTTCATGGGGAGCAGGTGTTCAAGGCTTAACCCTAGATCCGTCATCAAATGAATTTACGCTTTCACATCCAGACATGAAAATGCCTGAAAAAGGAAGATTGTATTCTATGAATGAAGGAAACATAAAAGTTTGTGAATCTGGAATTGCAGATTACATTTCCTATTGCCAAAGCGATGATAATGACTACAATGGCCCGTATTCTGGTCGTTACATTGGTTCTTTGGTCGCAGATTTTCACCGGAGCCTTATCAAAGGAGGTATTTATATCTACCCCGATGTTCCAAGTGCGCCAAAGGGTAGACTGAGACTTTTATATGAATGTAACCCGCTCGCCTATATTGCGGAGCACGCAGGAGGACTAGCTACCACAGGACGTAAACGTATATTAGATATCGAACCTGAAGCCCTTCATGAACGCGCGCCGTTCTTCATTGGTTCAAAAAACATGGTTGAAAAAGCCATGAGTTTTTTGAGTTAACATGAACCTGAAAACCTTTATTGAACGCGTTCAGGAACACCCAAAGGTGCTCCCCACTCTTCACACGCTTGAAAAAGCAGAATCTAAATTGAATTGGGCCGGTTTAGTAGGATCATCAAAATCAATATTTTCATCAGCTGTAGCGGATCAATGTCCAGGACATCATGTCTTTATAATGGACAACAAAGAAGATGCTGCTTACTTTTTAAATGATATTCAGGGGCTGTTTCCAGATGACAAACGAATTGTTTTTTATCCCGCATCCTATAAAACACCCTATCAGATTGAAGATACAGACAATGCCAATGTTGTCGCAAGAACAGAAGCTCTCAAAAAGCTCAGCTCTCAAAAAAACTGCTGGGTAATTACCTATCCAGAGGCCTTATTTGAAAAAGTTTTATCGGTTAAGAAACTCGTTTCTAACACGATGAAAATTGAAGTAGGAAAAACCTATTCCATAGAGTTTATCAATGAGCTCCTTCTTGAATATCACTTTGAAAGAGTAAATTATGTTTATGAGCCTGGACAATTTTCAATCCGAGGAGGGATCGTGGATGTATTTTCTTATGCATCCGACACGCCATATCGCATTGAGTTTTTCGGAAACGAAGTCGAGTCTATACGCACATTTGATGCGGCGAGTCAGCTTTCAATAAGCAGCCACTCCTTTTTTAGTATTGTTCCTAATATACAAGGGGAAATGCTTACGAAGGGAATGGATTCTTTCTTCAAGTATCTTAAAGGCGACAAGGTCATATGGATCGACTCTATTGAAAGAACAATAGAAAGCATTCAAAAAGAGTTTGAGAAAGCCAAAGAAGTTTACAGCAACTTTACAGACCAAGAAAGAAAAAGCAAACCAGAAAACATCTTTATCAATCAAGAGGATTGCTTCAATGTTTTTGACACGACAAGACTTATTGAATATAGCCATTCAAAATACTATAAGAACTCCTGTCAGATCGATTTTTTACTCTCCCCTCAACCTAGCTTTAACAAGAATTTTGACCTCCTCACCCAGGATCTTGTGGGACACCAAAAGAAAGGACATGCCAATTTCCTTTTCTCAAACCAGCCAAAGCAAATTGAACGGCTTTATCAAATATTTGAGGATATAGAAGCGACCGTTAAATTCACCCCGATGCATTCTGCTTTGCATGAAGGCTTCATCTGTAAAGAATTGAAAATGGTTTGCTATACAGACCACCAAATATTTGAGCGTTACCATAGATTTAGATTAAAAGAAGGTTTTCGTCAAGCAAAGCAAGCCCTTACACTAAAAGAAATATACAACCTTCAAAAAGGGGATTATGTCACCCATATTGACCATGGGGTTGGTCAGTTCTCTGGGCTTGAAACCATTGACGTGAATGGAAAATCTCAGGAAACCATTCGACTAATTTATAAAGAAGGAGATGTTCTTTATGTCGGCATTCATTCTTTACATAGAATTTCAAAATTCACTGGAAAAGATGGCTCTGTTCCTAAAATGAATAAGCTTGGTACACAAACTTGGAGCACCCTCAAAAATAAGACTAAAAAGAAAATCAAGGAGCTTGCATTCGATCTGATTCAGCTCTATGCAAAACGTAGAAGTCAACCCGGATTTTCTTTTACCCCAGATACATATTTACAGAATGAGCTTGAGGCATCTTTTATGTACGAAGATACACCTGATCAATACAAAGCAACATTAGACGTAAAGAAAGATATGGAATCAAAAACACCTATGGATCGTTTGATTTGTGGTGATGTTGGATTTGGGAAAACAGAAGTAGCAGTGCGCGCCGCTTTTAAAGCTGTAGCGGACAGCAAACAGGTCGCCATATTGGTTCCTACAACAATTCTATCATTGCAACACTTTAGAAGCTTTCAAGAGCGCTTAAAAGAGTTTCCTTGCAACATTGATTATATCAATCGCTTCAAAAGCGCAAAACAAACGACGGAAACTATAAAGAAGCTTAAAACTGGTGAAATAGACATATTAATTGGAACACATGCGATCGTTTCTGACAGGATTCAATTTAAGGATTTAGGGCTCATGATCATCGATGAAGAGCAAAAGTTTGGTGTCTCTGTGAAAGACAAGCTCAAAACATTAAGATCTAGTGTAGATACCCTTACTTTAACGGCAACTCCTATCCCCCGAACCCTTCAGTTTTCGCTCATGGGAGCCAGAGATCTTAGTATTATCAATACCCCACCACCAAATAGACAGCCCGTATTAACTGAAATTGTTTCCTTTAACGAAGAGGTGATTCGCGATTCTATTTCATATGAAGTAGCACGAGGAGGACAGGTGTTCTTTGTGAACAACCGGATCTCGAACATCAAAGAAATTGCTGGAATGATTCAACGTTTGTGCCCGGGTATTCGAGTTGTTGTAGGGCATGGTCAAATGGATGGAAAAGTATTAGAAAGAAACATGATGGACTTCATTGAAGGGAAGTACGATGTGCTAATCGCAACGACCATTATAGAATCTGGAATTGATATCTCAAATGCAAATACGATTATTATTAATGATGCACAGAATTTCGGATTAAGTGACCTCCATCAACTTAGGGGAAGAGTAGGAAGAAGTAATAAGAAAGCATTTTGTTACCTCATCGCACCCAAAGTAAGTGTTCTGACTTCAGAGGCTAGAAAACGCTTAGAAGCATTGGTGCAATTCTCCGACCTAGGCGCTGGATTCAATATCGCCATGAAAGATCTAGACATTCGAGGGGCAGGAAATATGCTTGGAGGAGAGCAAAGTGGCTTCATTTCAGAAATAGGATTCGAGATGTACCAGAAAATACTTAATGAAGCCATGAAAGAGCTCCGAGAAAAAGAATTTAAAGAGCTATTTAATGAACGAACAAGCGACCAACTAACAACCTACGCATCAGAATGTATTTTTGAAACAGATTACGAAGTAAGAATACCCGATGATTACGTTAATGATGTTGCAGAACGGCTCAGTCTCTACCAAGAACTCGACAACATAGAAACCATGGAGAAATTGAAAGAATTCGAAGTGAGAATGAAAGACAGATTTGGCCCAATCCCTGCGCAAGTAGCAGCCTTGTTCTTTTCATTTGAATTAAGATGGATGGCGAAAAAAATGGGCTTAGAAAGATTGGTTATTAAATCAGAAAAAATGGTCTGCTCATTCATTTCAGATGGAAATTCTCCTTTTTATGAATCAAATACATTTACCGAAATATTACAAGAAATTACGAGTCAAGGAAATGGGTATAGACTCATTCAAAAACAGGAAAGGCTGAGACTTATTATTGAACCCATTGCAGATATTAAAGACGCCTATTCAAAACTAATGGTTCTGAACAAGATAGAAACTATTCATAATTAGGCCCCGTATATTTAAGGCACGGAACAAGTCTTGAATAACAATTAGATCTCAAGACCAGCTTCAAAGTATCCACATCTGAATCTACTGAGAAAACACCATCAACCGTTTTTTTCCATTGCTCAATACAGGGTATCCCGGTAAATTCAAATAGAGCACGATCTGCTTCCATAACGACAGCATAAGTCTGTTCTACAGTTAAACTTTTAGAAAATTGATACCACTGATACGAACCACGCGCTAAACGGATTTTAGCTTCTCCGGCATCACTTAATGCAACAACTAAAGAGTCCTTTTCACACACAATAATTATTTGAGATGATAAAGGTCTGTTTGAACGGACTAAAGATGGAGGTGCACCGCCGCAATGTGGATCAAAAATCTCAGCAGAAATGACTACTTGATGTTTACAAGACCCAAATAAGACCATCAATACAAATGAAAACCCTATCGCTTTTAAATATATCATTTTATCAAATTAGAGGCATAATCACGAGCCCAAAGATCAGCATTTACATAATCTTCATAACCAGGCTTCAATATAATAGAATGGGCGTTGACAACTGCTTCATTGAAATGAGCGATGTCGACAAAACTAATTTTTTCATTTAAAAAAGCATGAACGAACACATCATTCGCCGCAATTAAAACACAAGCTGCAGTTCCTCCTTTTTCTATAACCGAAAAAGCAAGATTTAAATTCTTAAAAACCTCTAGGTCTGCCTTTTCAAAAGAGAATTCGGGATGGTCCATGAAATTAAATCTAGGGAAATCAGTTTGAAAGCGATCAGGATAGGTTAAAGAAAACTGAATAGGAAGCCTCATGTCAGAAAGTCCCATTTGGGCTTTCATACTGCCATCTTCAAATTGTACAATTCCATGAACGATGGATTGCTGATGCACCACGACTTCGATTTGTTTTGATTTCAGATTAAAAAGCCACTTGGCTTCAATTGCTTCAAAACCCTTGTTCATAAATGTTGCCGAATCTATAGCAAGCTTTGGGTCTAAAACAAATTTTGAAGAAGCTAAAGCTGCTTGCCTTGTGACATTTTTAAGCTGCGGTCCAGAAAAGCCACGAAAAGGCCCACCCGCAGTCGTTAAATATATTTTTTCTATACGATTCTTGAATTCACCGGATAGGCATTGAAATATCGCGGAATGTTCTGAAGCTACGGGATAGATATTCACCCCATTTTCTTTGGCTAGACGCGTCACCAGTTCACCGGCGGCTACGAGGGATTCTTTATTCGCTAAAGCAATATGTTTTTTCGCTCGAATCGCAGCAATTGTTGATTCTAAGCCTGAAAATCCAACAATTGCAGTTAATACCGTATGAATCTCACCAGACTCGACCACCTGACACAACGCATCTTTTCCCGCATAAACATGTATATCTTCGTTCCAAAGTGCTTCGCTTACTTTTTTATATTGATTCTCATCAACAATCACAACCGTATTGGGCTTATGCAATAAAGCCAACTGTATTAGCAAATCAGCATTCGTATTCGCTGTAATGACTTGTAAATCAAAATAAGATGGATAAGCGGCTATAATCTCTAACGCCTTTTTACCAATAGAGCCTGTTGCGCCAAGAATGGCTATCCCTTTTTTATCAGACATAAAGTAAAAATAAGGTTTTGAATCGTTTATCCGACAAGATAAAAATCAATTCATTATTGATTTAGTCAGATATAATATGTTTGACGATTTCAACATGATGATCAGAGGTAATATAAATACAATAGACCCCACTCTCAAGTATATCTCCTGCACAGGGAACAATATTCATCCCCGATATAAGAACACAGTCTTTTTCCCCTACAACTTTACCTGAAGCATCCGCAACCTTCACGTTTACATCTCCAATAAACCTATCATCCATAATCCCAACATTAAAGTTTCCTGAGGAAGGATTTGGGAACGTCATCATGACCCGATTTTGATCCTCGCAAGTCAAGTGAACAGGCCCGAAGTATTCAGAAGCACCATCAATATCGACTTGATTCAAGCGGTAATAGACATCACCAAATGATTTATTTGGATCAAAAAAATAGTACTCAATCTGAGAAGAAGAATTTAAGGCAGCTATTTGACTGTTTATAATTTGCCAATCTATTCCGTTTACAGATTTTTCAACATCGAAATAGGCACTATTGAATTCAGAAGCAGTAGACCAATTTAATGTGACCAGGCCATCCAAACATTCTCCTTGAAAAGCGATCAACTCAACAGGTAGGGGTTGGAACGAACCTCCTACTGACCCAAATTGACTAAAACTTGTTAATCCACCCCAAACCATATAATTAGATGAGGCAAATGAAAATGACGACCCCTGCTCAATCACCTCAGGCAATCCTGTAGATGCACCTTGGGGTATATACCAATTTTCATTACTATACTTAACAGGAACCAAATCACCCTCGACGACCGAGCCATCGGTGACCACGTCATCATCCGTATAATAAAGCTTGATCTCATAGTTATAATCGGTTATATCATTAGGCTCAACGACCCAGTATCTTTGAATAAAAGAAGTGATCTCGGGACCTAACTCTGGATTCTTTTCATTGATTGTTTGCACGGAAACATAGGCTTGTGGACCGAAATTAGCAGATTCAAAATTCATAATTACAGGCGAATATTCCGACTGATCACCAATGGTTCCTAAGGGAAATAAAAACGCATCGGAATTGCCACTTAACGGGGTTGCTGTATAACGCTTTCGTATCTCACCAGCACCTGAAGCAATGACCATATTCGTCAATGATAGCGGACCCTCAACTGCTGTAAGAGAAGCACCGAGTGTCAAATTTGCATCCACTAAATCAAGAATACCATTGCTCAAATTCAATTCATTGGTAATCGTAATATCTGATGTGAAAAAGGCACCTAAAGGGTTATTCAGTTCCATTCCGAAGAACGAGTTACTTCCGGTACCACCAATTTGTTGTTTTGATGTTCCTGACAAGTAAATCCTTTCCTCTGATGAAGTATAGGCTCCATTGTTCATAAAATCTCCAGGTAATGAAACACGCACATTGCCATTACAAACCATGTGCGTTCCACTTTTTATTTGAATTCCGGCCTGACCAAAAACACAAAAAAGAGCTAAAATACAAGTTGATGTCAAAAATAACTTCATCACTACTTTGGTTCTCGGTTTAGATGTTTCTTTATTCCCTCAATTTCCTTAGCATTTTTCACCACCTCGTTATTGAGGCTTTGATTCAAGCTTTTCAGGGTATTGATCTCCTTATTTTGAGTCTCAATGATTTCATTGAGCTCTTGTACCGATTTGACAATAGGGACTACAAAATCAGCATACCGAAGGCCATAGATGTCTTTGCTGTTTTCAGGGATATCCACCCCGCTAAACGCATACCCTATCGATTTAGAAAATGCCGCTACCTCTTGAGCTAAAAACCCCGAAAACCGAATCTCTTCAATCTCGTACTTACCCGCCCATTCCGAACTGTCTATTTCACCATATTGTTCTTTTTTCCAGCGCTCTTTGGCATGTACATCATAATTATAAGTCACTGGATTAAGCCCCGTAATAAACTCAAGTCCTTTGACCTCGTCATCTCTAATGTTTTTCTTAAAACGCGCATCACTTAGAGTTGTCCAGCCTACTTGCCCCCCAATACTCGTGACATTATCATTTCCTAACTTCACAGAATTACTCGCGGTATTGTCTGCGTTGTATCCGATTCCTGTAGAATTGGTAAATGCCGAACCCACACTATTTGCACTATACCCTACACCGGTATTGTAGTTGCCCGTTGCATTATTATAAAGCCCGCGAAAACCGTTAGCGACATTACCAAAACCCTCTGTGTTATTTCGAAGGCTCTGGTATCCTATTGCAGAATTTCGAAAACCCAAAGTATTCCTGTACATAGCTTGGTAACCATTTACTGAATTCTGATAACCCTCAGTATTAAAATAAAGAGTACGGTAGCCCATAGCTGTATTTTGATAACCCGAAATGTTAAGAAATAAAGACTGGCCCCCGGAAGCTGTATTTAGATACCCAGTTGCATTGTTGTACAGCGCACGGTATCCAATGGCCGTGTTATAATAACCAGAAGTATTATAGTAAAGTGTTTGAGCACCAAAAGCTGAATTTCGATAACCATCTATATTGCTGTATAAGGCTCGATAACCATTCGCCACGTTATAAGAGCCGATGGTGTTGCTATATCCAGCTCGCATTCCCATAAAAACATTAAAATTATTGCTTAAATCATCCGATTCACCCGCCTCTTGACCGATAAATAAAGACTGTCCTGTATTGAGTGTTTCAATTTGTCCCTTTTGGGTAAATCTAGTTCTGATTATATTATTCGTTCTGATATCAAAATCTTGTCCATCAACAGTACCAATAAAAGATGTACCATTAGTGGTCCCCGAATTTCCTTTGATCGACCAAGCGGAAGACTCAGAAGCAAGAGCAATCCAACCCGAACCATTGTAATAAAAGAAACCTGAATCTATATCGGTTTGAAAGACTAAAAGGCCTGTTGCAGGATTGGAAATAGCATTCCTGTTGGTTGATGTCATTCGTGGAATAAGGACTCCGCCTGTTGAAGATTTTAAATCGAGAATGGCAGAGTTATCTGCTACACTTCCATCTGTATTAATCGCTACCCCTTCGCTTTGGCACGTCGCTTTATAAGCACAAGCGCACATCAACAATATCAAAATTGTTTTCATTGTCGTAAATATTCACAAAACTTTATGGCAAGAGTCGTACGTATAAAACGTTCATCGTATTCAATAAAATGTGTTATAACGAACTAATAATGAGTGAGTTTCTCTTTGATAAGTTTCGTAGTTTAAAGTTTGTTTTAGACTACAAATGTAAGGATTTAAATTGAAATCGTAGAACCCCTATAAAGGAAGAAGAATGACAAGACTATATAGTTCTATTCGAATAAAAAACGACGGTAAAAGCGAACCAAATCTTTCAGAAATCAATTGATAAAGACCCGATTGCTATTCGTTATTTAGATTCGAAGCGTTGCATGTTAAGAATACCATAAACCAATGAAAATTGTGCAAGGAGATAAGAAAGCATTACATAAAAGTGTGAATCGTCAAAATCACCATAGAAAAGCTGAATGGAAAGTAAACTATCTGAAATCACAAACATTATAGCACCAAAAATAATCCACCATTTGAAACCAGACCGACCATTATAAAAATGTAATGAAAGCCAAGCCATTATTGAAATAACCAAGGCATAAGTCAGCACAGGAAGCTTCATTTCATGTAGATATGGCCACAAAAGGGAGACCAATCCAACGTAGTAAACCAACACAAAAACAGCACCTCCAAACGTAACAAAACTCATTTTAAGTGGATCTAGTAGCTGTTTGAAAATCACAATATAAAGCAGGTGGGCTATTAAAAAAGAAAGTAAACCCAAAATAAAAAAGAGCTGCCCAGTAAACATTAATAGTACATCTCCAATAGTGGAAAACAAAATGGCCAAAAGAAGCATCTTATTTCCTCCTATAGCCCTTTTCGAAACTACCAAAAGAATCAATGAGGGAATGAGAAAGGGCTTCATATAAAAGGCGAGCTCCTCAAAACCAAGGTAAATAAAACAAAGATAGGAGGTATAGAAAAAACCAAGCAAACCGTATTGTTTCATCATGAAGCGGTCAAAGTAGTTTTACCATTCGCTTCAAGAGATGCAGCGAAAGAAACAGCAAGTGATATCAAGTGATAAATCAAAACAAAATAAAAGACTCCTGAATGCCCAAACCAGCTGCCTAACCAAAAACAAATGACTAAAGCACCTGCTAAACGAAGTACCTCCAGCGACCAATTCAACTTGTTCTTATCCATTAGATCCGTTAGCGAATATATTGTTGAGAAAATATAGAACCCATAAATTAATATATGAGAAAAGTGCATCTCACCCAATCTAGAAAAAAGATCTAGAAGAAAAAACATTACAATAAAGAGGTGGGCGACACTCCAAAACAGAAGCTTTTTAGAAAGCTTTGGCTTGTACTTTGGGAAATCATAAACATTCTCGATTTTTGAAATTGGGTAACGGTCTTCAAACCCATTCGGCCGCCACCCTGTAGGACGAAACCAAATCGTAAAACGGTCAAGGAATTGCTTTGCTCTCCAGGCGTCTTTAATCAAAATAAAAAGGTGCTGAAAGTTGATTTTAAATGGATTCCAAGTAGCAGCAGGTCTTGATATTCCATAAACAGCAGGCACATCATCTAGCTCCTCTTGAAACGTCCCAAAAATAAAATCCCAAAAAATAAATATCTGACTTAAATTCTTATCCAAATATTCTGGATTAATCGCATGATGAACCCGGTGATGTGATGGGGTTACAAGAATATATTCAATGAAACCGAGCTTTCCTATATGTCTGGTATGGTACCAAAACTGCATAAATAAATGCAAGGGCAAAACAATCGCAATAACCTCAGAGGGCACACCTAAAATTGCCGCAGGAATTAGTAAAAATGTAAAAAACTTAACAAAGGTAGATATAGGCTGTCTCAACGCACAAGCCAAATTAAATTCTTCACTACTGTGATGGATCACATGTTGGTTCCAAAATAAATTAATCTTGTGTGAAAAACGATGGGTCCAATAGCCATAAAAATCTATGGCAATAAAAGCTACGGCGTAGACTATAACGGTATTTTCAATAGTAAAAAGAGCCAACTTTGAAAAAAGCCATTCGTAAGAAACAATACCAACCGACAAGCCTAAAATATCTTTAAGGACATTTGTCATGCCAGAGCTCAGACTTGATACTGCATCATCTAAAGGAACGGTATCTACTCCTTTAAAGAAGCCATATAACTTCTCTAAGAGCACAAGTACCAGGAATGCAGGCATTGCAATTAATAAGATCTTTCCGTATTCCGCCATAATTCGTTATTCCGCCATTAAAATACAAAGATTTTAAAAAAAAGCACGCAGCTCCATGCCACCAGAATGAATCATTCTGGTATTCTCTGATTTACGACCCAAGTATTGAAAGGTGATCTGAAGGTTTTTTGATACTGTTTTTTGATATCCAAGATTCCACGTATAGTTAACCCCAGGCCTTAGTGCTTCAAGCATCTCAAAGGAAACCGCAGAGTTTTCATTTCCTGTAAAATCAATTTTAAGCAACTTAAATGCACCTTGAAAGCTGCCCTTATCCGTTTGGTTAAATTTAAACGTGCTTCCTATATCTTTAATAACACAGGTCTCCCCTCCTCCGAGAATGACATTGTCTTTGTCTGCTATTCTTGAATCCAGCGTCACCCTGAAATTTGTACTAGGTTGAAAACTAAAGGAAGATTTTAACCAGGAATATTCAATGGAGTAATCCCTTCCCGAGGTATAATCAGCCAAAGACATTTTCGTTCCATCTTGAGCCGTCAATAAAATCGAAAATTTCGGCGTCAGGTTCCATCTCACATTTGCCTCATGAAATGAAGCCAAACGAGAATCAAATCCCGAAGCGAGTAGCGTCTTGGACTGATTCTCTTGAAAAATATACCTTGCTCCAAATACAGACCCAGTACGGTTAAAAAAAAGTGTGTTTTTTAAAAAAGCAGCGGTAGATATTAAATTGGTATCCGCTATTCTATTATCTAAGGGGTTAAAAACAGCACCATTTAAGAATGCATTAGATTTTTTATTGATGCGAAATCTAGCTTGGTCAGAAAACCTAGAAAGAAACTTAAGGAATCCTTTTTTTCTCGACCAAACGCGCTCTGGTCTGATATAAATACTTTGATTAAACTCATTGAAATAGGTCGTGACATAGCTGTTACTAGGGGTGAAAACTCGAATGTAATTAGCTTGGTCAATGAATTGTGAGATCTCAAATTCATTAAGGTCTTTAACACCATCATTATTGTAGTCAATCCAGGTATAAACGCCTTGGCCATCATTGACTTGAATGTAGAGAAACTCTCTTTTTTGTTCTAAACCAGATCCTACCTCATAGAACGTAGACCATTGAATCGCATTCTTCCATGCCTTTAACTGGTATTCTAGGCGGCCAATAAGCGAATTTTCAGGCCTTTGGTTCATAAGAAGTGTGTCTAAAACATCTAGCGCACGATACCCCGAAATCAATGTGATTTTTTGATTTTTAAACTTATTGACACGAAGCTCGGCTCCAGTAGTTTTGGCAAGTGCCGTTCTTTTAAAGAGACCTGATTCTAGGCGCCTATCATATCTTTGACGGTAATACACCTTATACTCCACCTGACTTGTATCATGATTTGCAATATAGAATTGATAATCAAAAAACTCATAGCTTTGGGACAATCCAGACAAGACTGTGTCCGCATACCTGTTCCTTTCATGGTCATCCTTGTAGCCTATTTTCAAGGGGCCTAATTTCTTTGACAAATCGAGTCTGTGTCTTATAAAACTATTTGAAGACTCCGCTTTTGAAGACAAGTAGCTTCCATCCCAAACGGCATTCCATCCCTTGTCTTTCCATTTTCCATTAGAAGAAATACGTTGGCCATTGTAATCAGACCCTATGGAGAAATGTTGTGCGTCTAACGCCATCGCACCCCGCTCCTTATGACCAAGCTTCGCACCAAGAGTCCCCAAGATTTGGTGCCCTCCATAGCCCCGAAACCGCGTGTTCCAATCTCGATCGAATTCAACAGACCGGTATTGCTGCACAGGCGAAAAGGAAGTTGACAAAAACTCAAATTCGGCTTTGGTTTTCAGAGACCACATAGATAGCGTATCAACTTTCCCAAAATAAGATGTATTCATCCACCTAGTGCGGTTCGAATAGCCCACATTATCCTGAGAATCCAGGTTTGAATAGGTATTTACATCGAGATTACTCATGGCCCACTCCGACTCTAAAAACCCATTTTTAGCATACTTCCACTTGATCCCACTGCTAAACATTTGTTGCTTTTTCGGAGTAATAATACTTCTAGATGCTCGATAATCCCCCTGAGACAAACCGACCTCAGGTTTGACCCATTTATAAACCTTACCCAATGCATTATAGTTGTCTAAAACATAGTCGCCATTGCCTTCTCCGACATACTCAAAATAAACCCTAAAAAAGGCCGAATCTGGATGCACACTAAACACCATGATAGAATCATATCCTAAAGAATCCATTTTTTTATATAGATTCTGATTGTCAAAAAAACCAACTGAATCAATTGAATTGACAGAGGCAAGATTCAAATCGTCCCCAATTCCAGAAAGATAAGAACGCTGATCACTCGATAATTCCTGCTGCAAAGGCTGGTTCTTAGCGTCCTGTTCAGAATAGGAATTCAGCCAAAACTCTAACTTAGAAGAATGATAAGAAATAGAATGCTGAGCCAAAGACCTGGCATAATTCTGATCGGAATACTGAAACTCAACGACAATTCTAGTGTCTTTGGTGATCAAGTTTCTTGATGTAAAAACAAGCTCTGAGGTATTGTAATCAATCGTATAGTCATATTCCTGTCCTCGCTCCAAAAGACGGCCGTCAATAAAAACCTTTTCGGTTCCAGATAAAACGATAATAAAGGGCTCATTTTCTGCACCTGTTAATCGATACGGCCCCTGATTGGCTTCTATTCCCTGGATAACCTGACGGTTGAACTTCCCTTTCGAAAGGGCGCCACTTAATTGCGTTTTCCACTCTTTACCCTCTTTATTATTCCACTTATAATTCACACTTAACCCTTGTGCTCTTTTTTTATAATTCATAAAATATCCCGTCGGCTTAGACAGCCAGAAATCCCCAGCGATTAATTTAAGTCTATCATTATAGATTTGAATAAATACTTTATCAAATTCTTGTAGTTTATTCGTATTTCCTTGAGGCTGTATAGGAATATTGGCATCTGATACAGAAGCTAGTATTTTCAAATCAGACGATATTTTTCCCGAAAGCTCTAGATTCAAGGAAGAATTGATGCCTAAATCTTGGTTATTTCCAAAAGAAACACCGCGGGAGATGGAACCATTTTTATTGAGCTCATTACCTCCAAAAACATCGTCTACCGAATAATAGTTTTGAATTTTAAAAAGTGCGTAATTGTCTTTTTGCTTATTAAAAAGAATACTACTATCGCGTAATTCATAGTGCTTTGAAAAATCCAAAGGCAGCACCTGGTAGCTAAAAAAAAGGGTGTCTTCTATTGGTTTATTCAACTTAAAAACTGCAGTTGAAAAATTCAAAGTATAAAACTCAGAATCTAATATTGAATCACCAAGATGTACTTGAAATGAATGTGGATAAATACTCAAGGTGTCCAAACGGATTGAATCAATGACCTTAAACGTACGTTTTCGGATACCCCCATCTTGGCCAAGCCCCGAAAAGGATAAGCTTAACACAAAAAAAAGCAGGAAAACGATTTTCATAAATGACATCCGAACGAAGATAAGACCTAGATATTTAAAACGCTATTTTCGACAATGGATTGTATTGCACTATATTGAAAGCCGACCATCTAAAAGCTCTTGAAGCTCTGAGATACTGCCTTCTTTTAAAACACAATCTGGAACAAAGCCATAATCCTTTAGCACCGCACTTGTTGAGCTACCCCATGAGATCAATAGCGCACTGTCTAGCAAGGTGTTCTCACTAAAATAAGCATGTACATTACTAGGGCTACTAAATACCATAATATCAGCCGTTTTTATTTTTGCAGGAGCCAACAGTGTCTGATAAACAACAACACTTTGGACCTGATCTTCGGGAATATGAGCTTCAATAGACCTGAGAGAACGATTGGATCGAGGTATGAACACTTTTCTATCTCCAAGCCAATTGGAGAATTCTTTAGATACCACATCAGGCATACTCCCGTTTTCTCCATAAAAGGATAGCTCATAACCCTTTTCTGCAAGCCTTAGTGCTGTTTGAGATCCGCCACAACCTAAACTATAAGCATTAAAATCGATATGCTTTGAAGCTTCTAAAAATTGAGCACAACGGATACTAGAAAAGAAAATAACATCAAAGTCCTTGGGACAATCAAAAGGGACAGCTTGAAATTCAATAAGAGACTGACAGTGAACCTTAGCTCGAAGATTTAAAAAAGACACCAAGCCATCTAATTCAGCAGCATCTTTCGAAATAAAAACAGTTTTCACACCTGTTGATGTTGCAAATGCTCTACAATCTTTTTTGGAAAATCAGCATGATCCTTATAAGGGAAGCGAAAATATCTAGATGGGTGCATGGCATGATCAGAATACGAAACATGAACATACTTATTATCACAATAGACACCAAGAGGCAGCTGACAACCACCGTTCATTAAACTTAAAACAGATCGTTCGAGATGGACCACTCTTTGAACATCGGGATCATTAATATGCTGCAATAAATCTCTTAATTCAACATCCGTAGAACGAATTTGCAAGGCTAAAACGCCTTGTGCTGGTGCTGGTACAAATTCATCGGGCGTAAGATCAATACAAACCAACTCAGACAAATCAAGATTTAAACGCAACACACCGGCTTTGGCTAAAAGTATAGCGTCGTAAGACCCTGACTTCAATTTATCAATACGCGTAGGTACATTGCCTCTAAGGTCTTTGATTTGCACATCTGGTCTCAACGCTAAAAGCTGAGATTTCCTGCGCGCTGATGACGTACCAACGATCGCATCCTTTCCAAGTCCCCATAACGCCTGGCCATCATGAGATGACTTTCTAATTAAAAGCAATTCACAAGGATTGGCACGAGAAGAAACGGCTGCGATTTCAAGCCCCTCAGGTTGATTGGTCTCTAAATCTTTATGGGAATGAACGGCCAAATCAACTTTCCCTTCAAGCAATGCAGATTCAATTTCTTTGGTAAAGAAGCCTTTGCCTTCCATTTTATCAAAACTGAGGTCTTGGATTTGATCACCCTGAGTCTTAATGACTTCAATTTCAACATGACAACCCTTTTTAGTCAGTTTCTCCCGAACAAAATTCGCCTGCCACAAAGCAAGGTCACTTCCTCTTGTACCGATTTTAATAGTCTTAGTTTGAGGCATTTTTTAAGATGATTTCTTTTGCAAGTTTCATTGGACCACTAATGTACTTTTTTTCAACATAACCGAGTACTTTATCTAAAACTTCTCGTGCTTCAGGGTCTAAATCTTCCATATCACGTTTAAAAACTTCATCTAATGCATTCTCCGTGATTGCCTTAACTTGTTTTGGGACATCAATCATTGCCAACTCCACATTTCTCTCTTGAATTAGAGAAACAAAACTCATCAAGGATGTCTTCACAATCTTTTTAACGTGTGCGACCTCATTCACTCGAACCTTTAGGTTGTCATTAGAAATCTTTTGAAGAAAATCTATTGACAAGTAATTAAGATTGTGATTAGAAATAACTTCTGGGGAAATATCTTGAGGAATAGCGATGTCGATTACCGTTTTCTTGTCTGTATCACCTTGTAAAAGTTGCTCATATAAATCAAGAGAAACCACATTATGATCCGCACCGGTGCAGGTTAACAAAACATCAAAACCTTGGCTATAATTAGCTAAGTCCGACAATGGGTAAAAGGAGGCATTCAATTCATTTGCGAGAGGAACAGCGTTAGAAAGTGTTCTATTAAAGACCACAAAGTTACTGAAGCCATGTTTTTTAAGAAACTTACACATGTTTGAATTCGTCGAACCAGATCCAATAATTAAAATTTTGGAATCTAATGGTATATTTAATGCTTTGAGTTTGTGATAGGCCAAAGAAACAACTGAAACTGGTTTCGTCGCAATACTTGTTTCAGTATATACCTTTTTAGCCGTTTGAATCACATGGGTCGTCAACAAACGCATAAAGTCTCCTGTCAACTGATTCTTGCTACATAACTCGAATGCATTTCTAACCTGAGTAATAATTTCTCGTTCACCAACAATCATCGAATCAATCGATGAAGCAACAGAAAGGGCATGATTGACTGCTTCTTTAGCCGTATACTCTTCAACATGATCTGCCAAACCAATAAGCGCATTGGAATCTAAATCTGGATAAAGAGCTTGTAAGAATTTATCTATTTCAATATAATTACTGCTGACAATGGAAATTTCAACACGATTACAAGTCGAAAGAAACATGATCTCATCAATATCAAATTTGGTTTTAACAAGCGATAATCTTTGCTTCTGTGTGTCTGCCTCAATATGAAGTAACCCTATTTTTGCCACATCAAGATTCCGATGTGTAAATGCAAATATCTTTAGGTTGTTGAGGTTGTTTCTCATTCGTAAGCCACAAATATCGGGAGACATCAAGAATTGATTGTCATAAAAGTGTCATCAATGACAAAATTTAATAAAACTATATAAATTTGTATTGAGTCTAAACAAGCATAATGAAGAACAAAAAGATCAAAGCCGTTTTATTTGATTTAGGAGGTGTAATCATAGACATAGATTATCTTAAAACAATTCAAGCATTTACGGACCTCGGACTAAAGAATGCTAAAACACTATATAACCAATTTGACCAAGGTCAGGTGTTTGATGACTATGAGGTTGGGAGTATTTCAAGTGATGCGTTCATTGAAGCGGTTCAAAAGAAAATTCAGTATCCAATAAGCTCCATTCAGATCACCGAAGCATGGAACGCGATGATTGGCACTTATCCGATAAATAAATTGGACTTTATAATGGATTTAAGTCAACGAATTCCTTGTTATTTATTGAGTAATACAAATGAAATTCATCTCAAACGGGCTGGTGAAGCACTTATAAAAACAAAGTACGCGCGCCTTGAACTACTATTCGAGAAATGCTACTATTCCCATATAATAGGAAAAAGAAAACCACATATCGAAACATTTCAATGGGTGATTAAAGACATGAGTTGTAAGGCTGAAGAGGTTTTATTTATTGATGATTCACTTCAGCATATTGAAGGTGCAAAAAAGGCTGGGATCAATACAATTCATTTTCAAAAAGACACCCGATTTAAAGAAATAGAGGATTGGTTATAATCACCTCAAAAGGTGAACAAAACCATGCTTATGCTCATCTTCCAGAATGATTTTAAACATATAGACGCCATCCATCAATTCTGAACCATCCATAGACAGACCCGAAAATGGTACTTCATTTTGTTTGTGGCGGTACACAACAATTCCCCATCGATCAAAAAACAACACCTCGTAGGGCTGGCAGGTTTTAAAATGGGATTCTAAATCAAACACTTCATTTGATCCGTCGCCGTTAAGGGTCAACACATTGGGCAAGTCAAAATCATCAAACGAATAAATATTGGTAATGGAAAGTTCAGTCTCTGAACTAGGAGAAACACAGCCATTTAAGGTAACCGTAACACTATAGGTTCCCATATCTGAAATACCTGCATCAAAATAGATACCAGCAACATCAGAAATAAAGTTATTTGGGCCCGTCCAAGCATATGTTGCATCAGAATCCATGCTAAGGATCACTTCATAAGGGTCTCCAGGGCATGATAATGGACTATTAGAGCTTAATGATGGTGCTGCTGGAATAGGGTGCACAATCAACTCGTAGGTAATAATAGAATCGCAACCCAAACTAGTAAAAAGATTAAAGGGATAGGTACCTGTCTCTGTCATGGTTAAGCCTTCAAATGTTATTGATTCCCCCTCACACAGACTGGTGTCAATCACAAAAGTATAAGATGGATTTACGGTTAAATCAAGCTGAACTATAGAATCACATCCGGCTATAGTCTGAAGGTTTTGGACATAGTTCCCTGACGCACTCAACTCATTAGGACCAAATATATAAGACTCATTAGAGCAGATTGTATCAATCAGGTTGATATCATAGGACGGATTAACAACAATGTCTGAGGTCACTGTATCACTATAACATCCATCAAGCTCCAAATAAATAGAATACAGGCCAGAATTCACAAGCTCAAGGTCCGGGATTTCTACTTCAAAATCTGTAGCGCTAAAACCATCGGGACCCTCCCAGAAATAATTTACTCCTATGATTTCTGTTGTTGCTAAAAAAAGGGTTTCAGTAGAGCAGATAGGATCATTTACAAAAATTTCAGGCGAAGGAACGGCATCCGGCTCAATCAAAACAACAGTTTGACTTTCTTCACAGGCCCCAGAACGCCAGAAAACAGTATAGGAACCTGCAGGTAAGTCCAAGAATTCAGGATCATTTGTATAATTAACACCATCTAAAGAATATTCTAAATCATTCCCGATAGCGATCACATTGATAGATCCATCATTTGATTCAAAACATGAAAGGTTTGCAGTCTGAATAGAAACCAAAGAAAATGGTATAAAAAACGGGTGTTCCGCATCAAAAATTGGACTTCCCACCGGCGCGCCATCATAAATGAAAGCTCCCTGGATGTTATTATAATTATTATCCATTTTATAATAAGCCAAAAGCTGAGGTTCACCTGTTGGATTGATTAAGGCGTTCATATTTAATCGCAGTTGTGTATCACTTCGCGCCTCATTCCAGATTCTGACCTCATCGATTTTACCTCGAAATTGTTCAGGTCCATTTGGCCAATTCGATTTGGTCCCAATTGCAGCGTCCCAATCATTAGTAACCAAATCACCAGAAGCGGGAATTTCATTCACCAAACAACCATCCACATAATAACGTACAAAAGAACCATCATAGGTCCCGGCTACATGGTACCAGGTATTTGTGACTAAGGGAAAAGTATTTAAACAGATAAAAAAGCCATCTGTAGTTGAAATTTGAAAACTATTGGGTCGCAATAAATAATTACAATCTGTCGTACCTTCATGCTTTGATACAATATTCATATTATTCTGACGGGTAATGAAAGCCTCTACAGTTATCTGATCTAAACCAACATCAGCGTCACTAATATTCACCCATTTTTGACCAAACCCTTCTGTATTCAACGAATTCTGAGCAAAAAACATAGGGGATATGACTGAAAACAAAAGCATAAGAGAACAAAAAGGGGACAAAAATCTCCTTAACATGAACACGTAAACCAATTGCTTTCCTTTAAACACTATAAAATATAGACAAATAAGACCCCTTAAAAGTTGCACTAAATTAAACAAATAAAGAGAAAGGTAGGTAAGATTATCTTACGATATGCATAAATCCAGAGACATCTCCTTCATCAAATGAGAGTCTGTAGAAGTACACTCCCTCGGGCAACTCTCTGCCGTCAACTGAATCACCATCGAACGATGAATCGCCTCTTTCTTGTCTATACACCTCGCTACCCCAACGGTCTCGAATAGTAAGAATAAAATCAGCACAGTAGCCTACATAATTTTCTATAACGATTTCATCATTAACTAAATCATTATTAGGAGTAATGACATTTGGAAACTTGAAATCCTTAAACTCAAAGATATTTTCAATTTCTAGGTCAATTGAGGTCTCATCGGAGGAACAAGAATTCAATGTATAATAAACACTGTAAATTCCCATTAAATTTTCACTCAGCGCAAATTCATGGGAAAGATCGCTAGAAGAAAATCCTTCAGGACCGGACCAGTAATAAATGGCATTCGGTTCTTCATCTACTGAAAAACGAACGACGTCTTCTGGACAAGAAACTGGTCCATCAGAATAGATAATCGGCGCAGACAATTGGTCAACAGAAACATTAATAGTAGCTATTGAATCACAACCAGATGCACTAACTAAAGTCACAGATTGCGTCCCCTCTCCATTAATCACAGAGCCATTCCAAGAAATTGGAAATTGAGAGCCACAGACAAGAGTATCAGTCGTGCTTGTAGGAATGGCGTTGACCAGTAAATTTAAAGATATCGTCGAATCACAACCAGTAAGCGCACTAGACAAAAGAACAGATTCGGTTCCGGCTTCAGTTAAAGAAAGCCCATTCCAATCGAAAGGAAGCTCATTTTCACAGATTGTAATCTCTTCTGTTGCTGAAATTAAAGGGTTGGTATTTGTTGTGAGGGTGACTAAGGAGTCACAACCCGTAATTAGACTAGAAAGAAGAACGGATTGCTCACCGACTTCAGTAATAGCTATTCCATTCCAATCAAACGGAAAGGCATTTTCACAAATTGTAATCTCTTCTGTTGAAGTCAAAACACCTACTACAGAAATATTAAAATAAGAAGTATCAGAGGTAGCATTATAACCATAAACAACATACATGAAGTTATATTCACCCGCATCTAAACCATCTGCATTGAACACGCCTGAAGATGAGTCAAATGCACCTGATGCTGTTAGCTCGTTAAAAACACCACCTGTATTATTGGTTAATAATGTTCCTAAATTAATAGAAGACCCTGCTGAATTACATAATTCTAGAGAGGCATCATCCCCTGCGTTCGGGATTAATGGATCTAAACAAATAGATACAGAAACCGAATCTATAGACCAATTACCACTAAATTGATCAAAAGGATTAGTCGAGGGACTACTAGAACAGCAGACGTTTTGCCCTGAAATTTCAGAACCCGACGAACCTGTAACAACCTGAGAAGAACTATTATTTTGCATATCAATTTCACAGGTAATAATATCCCCTCCACATTCAATGATTCCCCCATGAATGTAGGTTTGGCCATTGACAGTTATAACACCTGTATTACATACATAGCCGTCAATATGAAAAAAGTCTAGAAACAAATCTCCGGAATTATAAACATACCCATCGATGTGTAACTCCCCATCACATGAAAAACTACCATCATTATAAATTGTCCCTAGGGCATCTATGTCAATATCATTTGAGTTCGAAAATACACCTGAGGGGTTGGTAATAAGAACGCCTTTAATATTCATTGAAGAAGAAGCAATAATGGTATGATTCACGATAACCGTATCACCCAATTGAATTGAATTGTCTGGACATGAAGGTGTCCAAATAGAACAATCATCATAGCTCCCATTAGCTGTAGATGTATAAACTGTAGACCAAGAAAACATTGAAATAAGGAACACGAAAACACTCAAAGCGAAAAGCCTTGAGGTAGATAACATGTACAAATTTAAATTTTTCATTTTCACTTAAACAATATTCTTATATCACTAAGACTCTCAATACATAGAAAAAGTTGCATTCTTAATATAAAATCTTCAAATAAATTGAAAACCTTAATCTATTAAATATACTTTTTGGTGTTTTTAGTTTAGCTTATTACAAATATAGATAAAAAAAAGATGTCACTTGTAGGGTGAAATACTGACTGACAGGTGTTTACATAAAATACACAACTTTGAGTTATTGGAATTCAGAAAGCTCAAGCCAGCGATTTGTTTTGGATTCAATCTTTTCAACAATCGCAGCCAGTTTATTTCCGATCTCGAACAACTGAGGACCATCTAGCTGACCATCTGACAATTCTTGACTGAACTTTAATTTTTTAGCCTCCAAGCTTTCTATATCCTTTTCTAAATTTTGAAATTCGGCCTTTTCCTTAAAACTCAATTTAGTCTTATTCGATTTGTTTTCTTCTGATTCCTTTTGTTTAGGAGCGCTATTTCGATCGACTGACTTAGAAGACTTTTTTTTGAGTGCTTCTTTTTGACTTTTTCTATAAACTGTATAATTCCCTATTACATCAGCAATTTTAGCATCTTCTTCAAAAACAAATAAATGATCGACCATCTTGTCCATGAAGTATCGGTCGTGCGAAACAACAATTAAGCATCCCTGAAAACCCCTCAGGTATTCCTCAAGTACAGCCATGGCAAAAATATCTAAATCATTTGTTGGCTCATCTAAGATCAAGAAGTTAGGATTCGACATAAGCACTCTAAGGAGCTTCAGCCTCCTTCTTTCGCCTCCACTTAGCTTTCTTACAAAATTGTAATGCATGCTTCGTGGAAATAAAAAACGCTCCAATAACTGTGCTGCTGAGAGCTGTTTCCCTTTCTCTAAGGGGATGAATTCGGCAATCTCTTTCACTACGTCAATCACTTTGAAGTCAGGTTCAACAGGCTTTAGTTCCTGGCTAAAATGACCAAAAACGACTGTTTCACCCAAAATAACTTTACCACTATCTATTGGCTCATCTCCCAATAACATCTTTAAGAATGTCGTTTTACCCGTGCCATTTTTACCAACGATTCCCAGCCTTTCCTTTCGTTGAACATTGTAGGAGAAGTTCTCCAAGATCTTCTTTTGTCCAAAAGACTTCGAAACTTTATGAAACTCCGCAATTTTAGAACCCAAGCGTTCCATTTTAACTGGCAGTTCTAACTCCGTCTCTGATAAATTCGTCGACGCGATCTTTTTAACATCATGAAAAGAATCAATTCGCGCCTTTTGTTTCGTTCCTCTCGCCTTAGGCTGTCTCCGAATCCAGTCTAGCTCTTTTCGAAAGGTATTTCTGGCTTTTTCCACAGTAGAATGAAGTTGGTCTTCACGCTCTGCCTTTTTTTCTAAATAGTAAGAGAAGTTTCCTTTATACTTGAAAAGGGTTTCATTTGATAGTTCAAGAATAGAATCACATACAACCTCGAGGAAATACCGATCATGGGTCACCATGAGCAGCGTTGATTTCGAATTAGATAAATAGCTTTCCAACCATTCAATCATATCAAGGTCCAAGTGATTTGTTGGCTCATCTAAGAGTAAGAAATCAGCATCTGAAAGTAATACTTTAATAAGCGTGACTCTTTTCTTTTGCCCCCCAGACAGCGAACCTATTTTCTGATTTGGATTATCTAGCTTAAAAACAGAAAGGAATTGTTGTACCTGACTCTCAAGATCCCAGGCATCTAAATCTGTTAATTCTTGAAACAAATTAGACAACGCTTTTTCATCGTTCTTATCAAGGGCTTCATTATAAGACTTTATCAAGCGAAGCTTTGGAGAA
>CAJJCU010000033.1 GCA_905182775.1 uncultured Flavobacteriales bacterium | reverse complement strand
AAGAAGATACGCAGCAACACTAGAATCAACCCCTCCCGAAAGTCCAACGACTACTCTTTTCATACTGCAAAAATAGGAGTATTTAGCGATTATAGATTACGTCTGCGGATCTAATTCTTATATCGTTTATTTGACGTTCCGTCACTCCAAATTTCTAATACGAGTCCTTTTTGTGTTTGTGAAACCTCTGATCCCATTAGGTTGACTGTTCTTAATAAATAACGATCAGACTTATTTAATGTCACACTGATAGGAGTGAACTCCTCTGAATTTCCATCATAATCTGTCTGTGATAATTTATAATAGACTTGCTCTAATTCGCGGTTGAAATGAATGGCATCTGAATCAAAATAGGAGTAATTCATTTCTTCGGTAGAGGAACCGCTGCCATTAAGGTTTGTAATGGCGTCCCAGTTGTGGCCATCAAAAGAACGCCAAAGTGTGAAGTAATCGTTGTTGCTTTGTGAGGCTGTAGTCCATTTTAGTTCAATTGATTTATTGTCTGTTAAGCTCCCTTCAAATGACATTAGTTCTATGGGTAATGGATTAAATGTAAGGTATCCTAAGCCAATATTGGGAATGTAACGCTGTCTTGTTCCCGTACCTGATGGGTAGCTATTGTCTGAGTATTTATACCAGCTTTTATAGCTGGTTGTGTTAGATCCTTTTGCTGCACCAAATCCCATCGTCCAATCGCCATCATGGTTTTCGACTATAATTAAAATATTGTCAACGCCGTTATAATTGAAAGTTGTTGTAAAAGGAATACTTACATAGCCCTCTCCTAAAATGACCAAGTCATGACTGCTCAGGCAGGTTGTTAAGTCACTGTATGTTATATTGCTTAGATCTACTTTCGTGCTGCTCTTAAAAAAATCGTCAGATGTATGTGCTAGTTTTATGGTGAGGTCGCTATAGGTATAGTTATGCCCATAACTACTTAACTCAAATTGCAACTCATAGATTTCTTTTTCTCCTTCTCCAAAGTTGGATTGATCGAAGATGTACATGTTGTGTGAGTAATCGTACAAACCGTAAAATGGATGGTGGTTTTCACTTTCATTACCGTTATTAATATAAGAAAATGTCTGGCTTAATATAGCCGTAGGAATAAGGACAGCCATAAATAATGGAAGGAATGTTTTCATAGTCGTAATTTTGGTTTGAATTTATCTCTTCAAATAAATCTGATACAAAATTACACTGCATTAGTTGGACGAAATATGACGAATGTCATATTTCAGTTTATCCATAAAAGATAGTCTGAGCAGTCTTAGAACGTGTCTATTTGTGAACTGTTTTATGGACAGCTCCATTGTTCCAGGTTTCTATGACCAATCCCTTGTAATGTTGGTCAACCTCTTGTCCCATAAGGTTTATTCTTCCTACAACATGGGTTTTTGCTGATTTAACTTCAACAGGAATAACATGAAAAAATTCTGTGGTGCCGTCATAATCAGTCTGAGATAGCTTGTAGTAGCTTGAATTGTTTTCAATTAATTGAGGAATGATGTTTCGATCCATATATTGATAACTCAAAATCTCATTAGAATTCCCGGCGCCTGACAGCTGCGCTATATCTTGCCATGTTTGACCGTCATACGAGCGCCATAGCGTAAAATAATCATTGTCTTTTTCTGATTGGGTAGTCCAATCCAATTGTATGGTGTTTTCTGTCCCTAACGCGGTAATCCCCGTAAAGGTTCCCAATGTAATGGGCAAAGGAGTAAAGGAAGATGTAAAAACCAATTGTATATTCGGTGCCTCTTCGTCGGTTCCAGATGATCCTGTCGGGTAGCTATAATCACTATACCAGCTGTGTGCACGCCTTGAGTCTCCTCCACCTCTTAGATAACCATATCCACTTACCCATGTATCATCTCTATTTTCCCAAGTAATTAATATGTTGTCCACTCCATTCCAATAAAAAGGGGTAGTAAAACCCGTAGCTTGTCCTGGAGTATTTTCACCTATTTCCTCCCAACCTTCGTTGCTTGGGTTTGTAAACGTGAAATTCGCTTTGACAGTGGTCGTATTTGTTAGGACTATGTGTCGATAATCAGGATAAACATAGGAAGAGCCTCCGCCAAACGGCCCGCGTTCTATTTGGGTCGCCTCGGTGTGAGAAAATTTTACAGTCTGGTTAATGGCGGTATAACCGTTGGTCCAACCAGTATACTCAAAGAGAAGTGATGTGATTTCACCTCCGTCTATTAGATCGATACCGGCGTTAAGTCCAGCATTTAATATTTCTTCAGCCGTATAAATCACACCAAATTGAGAATAATCGTACAATCCATAAAATGGAGCATATCTTATAGATGAATTTCCTTTCCGAATTTCTATAGTATCGGAGGATTGGCTAATCGAGCGTAATGGTATTAGAATTAACAGCGAGAAAATCAATAAATACTTCATGATCGGGACTAATTAATGTGCTTTTAAGGGCGCAAAAGTACATAGAAATACGTGATCAAAACATGACAAAAGTCATATTTCGTATTTTAGATTTAAAATGAATTTATGGAAACTCTATTTGTAGTAGGTTTTTGAAGTAACACCATTGTTCCAAGTCTGTATGACGAGCCCTCTATAATTAGAAGGAATCTCTTGCCCCATAGCATTTGTTCTCTTTACTATATGAGTTTTTTGATCTTTTACTTGAACTGGGATGATTTGAAAAAACTCTGTGGTACCATCATAATCAGTTTGTGACAACTTGTAATAGATTGTGTTGTTCTCGATAGATTGTGTATTAATGTTTCGGTCTATGTGTTGATAGGTTAAAAATTCGTTTGAATTACCGGCTCCTGTTTCCTTTGCTATGTCGTCCCATGTTTGACCGTCAAAAGACCTCCAAAGGGTGAAATAGTCGTTGTCTTTTTCAGACGCGGTTGACCAATCTAATTGGATTGAATTACTGAGGCCTGAAAGTAATTTCCCCGTAAATGAACTTAAAGTTATAGGCAATGGATTAAAGCTCGTATGCAGTTTAATATTTGGTAAATCTCTATCTTCACTAGAACTTGCTGTTGGATAGTTGTTGTCTTTGAACCATATGTGACATCTGTTGCTTACGCTTCTTCCTTCTAGCCAACCATATCCACCATCCCAAGATCCATCCCTATTTTCCCAGCTCACAAGAATGTTGCTCGTTCCATCCCATACAAATGGGGTGTCAAAATCAAATTGTCCCCATGTAATCCCAGTAAAACCTCTAAAATCAAATTCATTTTTTACTGTCGTTGTATTGGATATGGTCAAAGAACTATAATCTGGCGCCCCTGGATCAGGGAGGCTAGATTCTGCAATATGAGACATTTTAATGGTTTGATTGTTTAGCTCGTAACCGCTCTCCCAACTATTAAATTGAAATTGAATCGCCGTAATCGAATTACCTGCTGATATCCCATTAGATTCTAATTCTGTTGCCAAATAAAGCATACTAGATTGGCTGTAATCGTACAAGCCATAAGCTGGAGTCCCGCCGCAATTGTCAAAAGAGGATCCAATTTGCGTGATCTGTTGACTGATTAACGAAAATTGAATGGAAGTAAGAAAGAGGAGAGATGTAATCGTTTTCATGAGATTTTATTTGAAGAACCAATAGTTTCTATATGTTTTATTCAGGGCGCAAAAGTACTACATTTTTAGATGCTATGTTTAGAAATTTACGTAATTAAATATAAATCTGAATGATCTGTAGACTTAGGGTTCAAGGTTCATAAGGGCTGTCTTTATTTGGAGTGGAATAATGACTTTACAAGGATCAATTAGTTTAATAGTCAGATGTTTACTGAATAAAGACGTAAACATATGATTAAGGATGCCTTTGAATTAGATTTGGTTTGTTTCAAACTCGGATTTAATCGCTTGGACACAGTTCATGCCATCAATGGCCGCAGATACTATACCACCGGCATAACCAGCTCCTTCAGCACAGGGGTACAAGTTTTCAAGCTCCACATGGGCATAGTTCTCTTTATTTCTTGGAATCAATACGGGTGATGAGGTTCTTGATTCAGGAGCGTGAAGAACAGCGTCTTGACTCACGAATCCAGGTATTTTTTTATTGAAATCTAAAAAGGCTTTTCTCAATCTGGAGGTAATGAATTTAGGAAACACTTCGTCCATTTCAACACTTGTGACTCCTGGTTGATAGGAGCTTCTTGGGAAGTCTTTTGATTTTTTATGATTCATAAAATCAAGAAGCCTTTGAGCAGGTACCTTTTGGCTTTTACCTGCAGCTACCCATGCACTTCGCTCTATGCTTTTTTGAAAATCTAGTCCGCAGAGTGGGTGGTCCGAATTGTCAAGGTCTTTAGGTTCTATAGAGACGACGATTCCTGAATTGGCATAGGGATTATTTCTTTTTGACGGAGACCATCCATTGGTAACGACTTCTTCTTGATCTGTTGCGCATGGAGCGATGATCCCTCCCGGGCACATACAAAATGAGTAGACACCTTTTTCCATCGCTTGGGTCACTAGTCTATAGGAAGCAGGGGGGAGGTATTCGTCATTTGACCTTCCATGGTATTGTATTTTATCTATGAAATCCTGGGTATGCTCAACCCGCACGCCTAAGGCAAATGGCTTGGCTTCTATTTTAATTTTCCGATCAAATAGAAGTTGGTAAATATCTCTAGCAGAATGTCCTGTAGCTAATACGACAGCGGATGTTTTTATTTTTGTTTCACCATTGATCTCTATTTGTTTGATGCGGCCTTTATCGATGATGATATCGGTTAAAGTATGTTCAAAATGAATCTCTCCTCCTTGTTCAATAATCAAATTGGTCATGTCAGAAATAATCTGAGGAAGTTTATTGGTTCCAATATGAGGATGGGCATCAATGAGGATGTCTTCAGGCGCTCCAAAATGAACGAGTGTCTCTAGAACTTCTCGTACTGCACCTCTTTTTTTAGAGCGTGTATAGAGTTTTCCATCCGAATATGTACCTGCGCCTCCTTCACCAAAACAATAATTACTATTTGGGTTGACTATTCCCTCTTTATTGAGTTTAGCTAAGTCTCGTCTTCTCTCTCGGACGGATTTACCTCGCTCATAAACAATGGGTTTCATACCTAACTGAAGTGCCTTCAATGCTGCAAAAATACCTGCTGGCCCAAGACCTATGATATGAATCTCTTGACCGGGTATTGTCTTTTGGAATTCAGGTTGGTAGTTTTCAGGAATCGTTTCGTTTTCCTCAAAGACATGAAAAGTACAAAGGAAACGTATGTTGTTTTTCCTTGCATCAATACTTCTTTTGAACCACTTAAATTGCAATCCTGAGAGATCGGATCGCTTTAGTTTCCCGACCAAGGATTGCTCAATATAGTTTTCGTCTTGTGCTTGTTCAGGCGTGCAGTAAAAGGAAATTTCGTTCATTAGGATTGGAATATTATAGAGAACGACCAACCTTTATTGTAGAGGTAGTCTATGGGTTTAGCAACGGGAGAATAATCCTGTATAAATGAACTTTTGACGCCGTGAGAATATTTTATTTCGATAGAAAATTTAAAAAAGGGCGCATAAATATCGATTCCTCCTCCTAATTGTCCCTGAAGATCAAATCGATTTAGTTTGATAAAGGGATCAATATAATTTTGAGATGCATTTTGCTGGGATTGGAGGTCGATGGAATATTGCCCACCAAAAATAGCATAGGCCGCAAAGTTATTAAAGCGCTTTGTTCTGAAAACGAATGAAAGGGGAAAATCCAAACAAGTTGAGTTGATCCGCTCTTCGCTAACGCCTTTTGGGAAATTCGAGCTGTCTAAACTGCTGTAGATTAAGGTGCGTTCTTGAAATGATAGGCTAGGCATAAAACGCAACCTTAATACAGGGGTGCCTAATTTCAAGGAGGTTAATATGCCGAGTTGTCCTCCAGGTTGGGATTCGTTCTTGACTGAAACCAATCCGAAATCTTCATATGCATTTGGGTTTTGATATACTGTAAAATCCGTTGTGTTAAAACCTAACATAAAGCCAAATCGAAATGCCTTTTTGTCAAAGTTTTTAAAACGCTGTTGCTTCATTTTTTGAGCATTCCCAAATGAGAATACGAGCATACATAGAAGAAAAAGGAGTGACTTCATATGAGGATAACGAAAAGAAGCTTTCAATGTTGCAGACTTATTTAATTCCTGTATAAATAGTGGCGATTCCACCGCTAACAGTTTTGGCAGTTACATTGCCGTAATTTAGCTTACTCAGGATATCTGTAAATGTCTTTCCCTCTGGAAATGCTTCTACACTTTCTGGTAAATAAGCATAGGCCTTCTCGTCTTTAGAAATTCCTTTGCCCAATGCGGGGATGATGTATTTTGAATAGAATTTAAAGGCGTGTTTGATTGGGAATTTTTTAGGCTTTGAAAACTCTAAAATAATTGCTTTACCGCCTGGTCTAATTACTCGGAGCATTTCACTTAGGCCTTTTTCTAGATTTTCAAAATTACGAACACCGAATCCGACGGTAAGCCCGTCAAAATAGTCATCAGCGAAGGGTAGGGCTTCTGAATCGGCTTGCTTCATTGTAATAATATGATCTATGCGCCGATTCTTCATTTTTGTCCTTCCGACCTCGAGCATTCCATTTGATATGTCAATACCGATAATCTCCTCTGGATTTAGCTTCAGGCTGGCTATAGCGAAATCACCCGTTCCTGTGGCGATGTCAAGTATCTTTTTGGGTTGAATGGATTTGAGTTCCTTAACAGCTTTTTTTCTCCATAATTTGTCTATGCCCAATGATAAAAAGTGGTTTAAGAAATCATAACGCGCAGAGATATTGTCGAACATCTGTTCGACCTCTTCTTTTTTAGATTTTTCACTATTGTACGGCTTAACGGTTTTTTGTGACATAGGGTCTAAACAATTATTTTCTAAAGTAGTTCATTTACCTCATTTTTCAGAGCTTCAAAGGTAATGCTTACAACACCAGGTTTTTCACAAACCATACCTCCTGCGATATTGGAAATCATTGCCAGCTCTGTTAAAGAAGTATTTGCTAAGAGGCATAATGTTGCAACTGCAATGACGGTATCACCAGCGCCAGAAACATCCGTTATTTCTCTTTTATGGGCTGGGATATATGCTTTGTCATTTTCATTGCATATAAAAACACCGTGCTCAGATAGGGTAACCAAAGAAATGGTATGTGGAATATCTTTTCTTAGCGTATCTACCGCCAATTCGAAGCGCTCTTTTTCTTGTTCGAAATTGAAATCTAAATTTAAGCCCTCTTTAAGCTCTTTTAAATTTGGTTTAAATAATGTCAATCCGCTATAATAATGGAAGTTCTCTTTTTTAGGATCTGCAGTGACAGGAATGTTCAACTGCTTTGCCAGAGTAATAATTTTCTGAATGTTATGCTTGTTGAGTACTCCCTTGTCATAGTCTTCTAGGATAACGGCATCTACATCATTCTTAAGAAGCAGTTCAATCTTCGCTAGCAAGGCGTTTTCATTATTTGCGGTTAATGGGTGTGTATCTTCCGAGTCTATTCTTAAAAGCTGTTGTTTTGAAGAGATTACTCTGGTTTTTACCGTTGTTTTTCGTTCCGAGCTGATCATTAAGCCCTCGGTTGAAATTCCTCGCTTGACAAATAATTCTTTTAAAATTGTCCCTTCTGAATCGTTACCAATTACGGATGCGATGATGGGAGCCGCACCGAGGTGTTTCAGATTGAGTGCTACATTTCCAGCGCCACCAATTCTGTTGTCTTTTTTTTCAAGAGAGATGATTGGTACGGGTGCTTCAGGGCTTATACGAGTAACGGTTCCTAATATGTATGAATCCAGCATGACATCCCCAATGACGAGGATTCGTTTTCCTTTAAACTTCTCAAAGAGCTGGTTATACTTCACTTATTTTAATTTTGACAATGCGTCTTTAATTCTACGCATTGCTTCGTTAAGGGTTTCTTCTGATGCGGCATAGGAGATTCTAAAACAGTTTGGGTCTCCAAAAGCATCTCCGGTAACCAATGCGACCAATGCCTCCTCTAAAAGGAACATGCACAAGTCACTGGCATTATTTATTTTAAGAGCACCATAGCTTTTACCGAAATATGACGAACAATCTGGAAACACGTAAAATGCCCCTCCTGGATTGTTTGTTTTAATACCTGGGATATTTGACAAGGCATCAAGTACAAGTGTTCTTCTGTTCTTAAACGCAAGAATCATGTCTTTTAGTACTTCTGGATTTGCCTCCATTGCTGCAATTGCTGCTTTTTGAGTAATGGAACAAGTTCCGGAGGTGAATTGACCCTGAACCTTATTACAGGCATCAGCGATCGTTTTAGGCGCTCCAATGTAGCCCAATCTCCATCCTGTCATTGCCCAGGCTTTTGAAACACCATTTACAGTAACAACTTGCTCATAGATGTCTTCAAATTGGGCAAGGCTTTCATGTTTACCTTCAAAATTGATATGCTCATAAATCTCATCACACAAAACAATTAGGGAGGGATGTTTACCAATCGCATCTGCTAAGCCCCTTAGTTCTTCTTTGTTATATACAGTTCCTGTTGGGTTACATGGAGTAGAAAAGATCATTAATTTGGATTTCGGCGTAATTGCTTTTGCCAATTCCGGGCCCGTAATTTTAAAATCTTTTTCAATACCCGCGTTAACGATTACAGGAATGCCTCCAGCAACTTTTACAATTTCTATATAAGAAACCCAGTAGGGAGCGGGGATGATTACCTCGTCTCCTGGGTTGATTAAGCTAAGTACAACGTTGGCAATTGATTGTTTAGCACCTGTTGATACTACAATTTGATCTTTACCATAATCTAAGCCGTTATCACGTTTGAACTTGTGTGAAATACTTTCTCTCAAATCATCATAACCTGGAACAGGCATGTATTTGGTGAAATTATTATTCATAGCATCTGTGGCGGCATCTTTAATAAATTGCGGTGTATTAAAGTCAGGTTCACCTAGTGATAAGGAGATAACATCTTTTCCTTGAGTCTTTAGTTCACGGCTTTTACGAGACATCGCTATCGTAGCAGATTCCTCCATTTTAAGCAAGCGATCAGATAATTGGATCATACACAATTTATTTAGGCGCAAAAATAATGAAAATCAAGGTCGTACGCATCTTCTTAGAAACAATTATACAATCTTATTCATCAAGCAGATCGGGTCTGCGTTGTACTGTTCTTTCAAAGGCCTTTTTCTCTCTCCATTTCTCTATCGCAGGAAAATTTCCAGAGAGCAATACATCTGGTACTTCCCAACCTCTAAACTCAGGTGGTCTTGTATAAACGGGCGGGGATAATAAGTTGTCCTGAAAGCTATCTGTAAGCGCTGACGTTTCATTGTTTAGAACACCAGGAAGCAATCTGACTAGAGCATCTGTTAAGACCGCTGCCGCAAGCTCTCCGCCGGACAACACATAGGACCCTATGGATATTTCCTTTGTTATAAAATGTTCTCTAATTCGTTCGTCAATCCCTTTGTAATGTCCACAGAGAAGTATGAAATTCTTTTTTAAAGACAATTCATTACAGGTGTTTTGTTCGAGGACTTTTCCGTCAGGGGTCAAGTAGATCACTTCATCGTATGCTCGTTCATTTTGAAGTTTTTCAATCAGGGCAACAATAGGCTCAATACTCATAACCATACCAGCGCCTCCACCGTATTGATAATCATCGACGTTTTTATGCTTGTCAGTGGAATAGTGGCGTATGTTGTGCATGTTTATTTCAACGAGTCCTTTGTCTTGAGCCCTTTTTAATATGGAAGCAGAGAAGGGACCTTCAAGTAATTCGGGTAACAATGTTAATATATCTATTCGCACGGTCAAATTTACGAACAAATTAAGATATCAAATCATTTCAAAGTCTTATAAATTATCAAGGCCTTCATTCCTAAGGGATAAAAAGTTAAATAACTGATATGAATACTAAAGGGATGGAAATAGAACAAAATTTCCTAGGGACTACGTTCGTTCACGATGCGCTCGAATAGGGTATAATTTAATAAGGATTCGTTTGAATTTGAAACTAAATTATTTTTTGACTCTATTTGGCTATTTAATTGTAGTATTTTAGAACTTCATAAAAACTAGTTTCAATGAAATTTTTCGGCACTTTTATTTTGTTTTATTGTTTTCACTTTATGGGGGCTTCTCAATGTGAAGAAGTGACCCTTGAGTCTTTGACCAATACTGGGCCCTTTAATGTGTCTACAATGAGAGAAGGTGAGGATCCTATTCGTAATGGCCCGGATTATAATGGCGCTACGATTTACTTCCCTACGAATGGCGCACCACCTTATGCCGGTATAGCAATTGTCCCAGGGTATTGCGGTGTAGAAACGGATATTCAGGATTGGGGAGCGTTTTATGCTTCTTATGGTATTGTCGCGATTACATTAGGGACAAATGATCCTTGCGCAGATTGGCCCGCAGCTCGAGCCGTGGCATTATTAGATGCAATTGTTACAGTTAAAGAAGAAAACACAAGGTCTGGCTCACCATTACAAGGTGCTATTGATGTCACGCGTTTTGCAGTTTCGGGTTGGTCAATGGGCGGGGGTGGTGCACAGCTTGCTGCTTCCATAGATCCTTCTCTTAAAGCAGTGATTGGTTTATGTCCGTGGTTGGACCTGAATGGTTTTCAATCCTCAGACCTGATTCATGATGTACCCGTTCTTATTTTTACGGGACAAAATGACGACATCGCAAATTCTGCTGATTACGGATTTATGCACTATGAAAGTACGCCATCGGGTACAGATAAATTATTTTTCGAAATCACGAATGGGGGACACGGTGCTGCCAATAGTCCTAACCTAGCAGATGGTGAAACAGGCATTTATGCTTTGTCTTGGTTAAAAACCTACTTGTTAAATGATCCGTGTTATTGTGACTTCTTATTAATGAATCCATCAAATGCATCTGCGTACCAGACCAATATTGAATGTACAGATATAAATGACTTGTCAGAGCAGATACAGCTTCCTATTGTCTTGTCTCCAAACCCTGCGGCCTCTCATGTTCTTGTTTCGAATAATTCAGGGTATTCAAAAGTATATTCCATTGTTAATGGCCATGGTCAATTGATAAAGAAGGGTCTACTCCCTGCCAACTGCAATAAAATTGATTTAGACTCTATAGAATCTGGGACCTACTACTTGTACTTAGGTGGTGAAATGTTCAGGTTTTCAAAATTAAAATAATGTCATGAAATTATTTCTTTATTTCTTTTTCATTGCATTGTCCATCAATGGTTTTGGGCAAAACGACTGGAGCGGTAATTCGACGCCTACCTATCAAGAATTGGTCACCTACCTAAAAGAGACGTCTTCTAAGAATAAGGTAGTGGAGTTATATAATATGGGGAAGTCTGATTATGGATTGCCTATTTATGTCTGTATTATAAATGGAGCTCAAGATTCTATTCAAACCTTTAAAAAGGCAAGAAAAGGAACAACCATCTTATTTAACAATGCGATTCACCCTGGTGAGCCTGACGGAATTAACGCTTGTCTTTTATGGATGGACGAGGTTCTTGCAAATAGGCAGGTTTTAGAGGGACTTCCTCTTGTTGCTTTTATTCCGGCCTATAATATTGGTGGAATGATCAATCGGTCTTCTGTCAGCAGGGCAAATCAGAATGGCCCTGATGAATATGGGTTTCGTGGGAACGCTCAAAATTTGGATCTGAACAGAGACTTTATTAAAATGGATTCAAAAAATGCTTTTACGTTTGCCCGAATTTTTCATGGTTTGGATCCAGATGTATTCGTTGATAATCACGTGTCAAATGGAGCTGATTATCAATATACACTGACCTATATCTCCTCCTTAAAAGAACGTCTTGCACCAAGCCTAAATAAAATTTTGTTCGAAAGTCTATTGCCTACTTTGGCTTTGAAAATAAAAGAGAAGCATTCTTTTGATCTGTTTCCGTATGTCGACCTGAAAGGAAAAACACCTGACGAAGGAATTGTATGTTTTGATGACTTACCTCGTTATTCTATGGGCTATACGTCTCTTTTTCAAACCTTGAGTTTTACTGTGGAAACACATATGCTAAAACCATTCCCATTAAGGGTTAAAGCAACCCTGGCGTTTATGAAAGAATTAATTGACTGGACTGCCCAGCACAAAACGCTTATTGAATCTGCAAGGCTAAGGGCAAGATCTTTTGTTTCAGATGCCACATCTTATTCTTTTAATTATAAGGCTTCGTCTTATGCAGATTCTATTCTTTTTAAGGGCTACGAGCATTCTTTTCCGAAGCATAAGATAACGGGGCTTAAAAGGTTAAAGTATGATACTGCTGCTCCTTATTCCCGATCCATTCCTTACCATAACAAATTTACAGCTCAAGATACGATGAGGACGCCTCGTTGCTATTATGTTGGCGCTCAAGAAAAAGATGTGATTAAGAGATTAAAAGCCAATAAAGTTAAGATGAAGAAAATTCGCCGAGATACGCTCATGTATCTTGGAACATATGAAGTGATTGATTTTGAGACCGTAAAACGTCCTTATGAAGGTCATTTCCAATTAAAAAATATTAATACAATGCGTAGTAAGCGAATGGTAAAACTGAAGCAGGGCGACGTGGTTATTAAGTCAAATCAAGATGCAGCCGCTTTTATTCATTCTGTCTTACAACCTGAGACTGAGGATTCGTACTTATGCTGGAATTTCTTTGATAGTTATCTGCAGCAAAAGGAACATTTCTCGAGCTACGTGTTTGTAGACAAAATTGAGGAGATTTTAAATGAGGATCCGGAGCTTGAAAAAATTTATAAAAAGAAGATGAAAGAGGATGAAGGTTTTAAAAAGTCCGAATGGGAGCAACTCTATTTTATATACAGAGGTAGCAAATATTTTGAGAAAACCCTTAATATCTTGCCCGTTTACTTTCTAGATTAGAATGAGGGACAAGATATTTTCCTAAAGTTTCTTGGCTTTCTTCTGCATTTAAGGTTAAAGCCCATCGATACTTCATGAGACCCTCCTGAAATTCCATTTCCAAGCTTGGAAACGGTAATGTCATAGCTGTATCCTAATTTAAATTTTTCTGTGGTAAGACCGAAGCAAAGAATGAATGCATCTCTATTTCTGTACCAAGCACCAACGGTATAGTTCCCATATTTCACGTAGGTACCAATGTTTAATTCCTGGAATCCATTTTGGTATTGGTAAATGATATTTGGCATAATACTCGTTGTACTTGAGTATTTTCCTCTTTGCCCTAATTTAATGTCCGCACCTGCATGACCTGTAAAGCGCATAGGAAGCTTGGATTCTCCTAAAATCATAGATTCATCAGGCTGGTTGAGATGATGCACTGCGCCACCGAAGTAGAAATTCTTTCCAAAACCAACAAAACCTGCAGAAGCATCAAAGTAACCTCTTCTGCCATTTCCTCTAGGAACATCTCCTGTCTGATAGATAAACCCTCTACGAGGATCAATCATATCTCCAAAAGTAAGTTTGTCCCAATCTAGGAATTTTTGGAACCATGCGGCTCTTGCGCCAAACATCAAGGAGAATTTACGATTCACTTTCAAGTTATAGGAATAAATTGCGCCTAACATTGTAGTTGAAATGGTACCCTGTCCTTGTTGATCGTGCATTGCTAATATGCCAATTCCACCAGAAATGCTTTTCGCATAGGTATCAAATGCAGCGGAGTAGGTAACGTAATTACCTGTAAGCTGCGGCCATTCATTTCTGTAGTTCATTGCAAACCTAGGACAACCTGAAGAACCAGCAAGTGCAGGGTTCAGATAGATGGGGTTTGAAAAGAACTGCGTGAATGTAGGGTCTTGTGAGCGCACGGAGTTTAGGCACGTAGTCGTTAGACAAGCGATCACAAAAACAAATAAGAATAATTGCTTTTTTTTCACACAAATGAGTTTAGTCACGAACAATCTTAACGTGAATATAGTTTATAAGGTTACAAATATCGTATATTAATTGTAATAATTTGAATATTTTGGCGTTTTTTAGAGTATCACTTGAAATGCTCCAAGCACATTATGAATAAGATCTTATTTTTCTCTTTATCTCTTTTTTCAATTACGTTTTCTTTTACTCAAGAATTTTTAGAGACGATTAGTTGGAATGAACCCATTTACATCGAGAACGGTGATAAATCATACTTAGCTCCAAACTTTGATAATGTTCAGTACGACAATGGAGCACCTTCTTATTATCTAAAGCACACCTTAAAACAAAGCAACTTAAAATTAAAGGATTTTATAATCACTACAGAGCCTGCTTTGGAATCCGAAGTACAGTTTTTAAAGGACCTTGAAATAAGGGTCTCCGATGAGTTGTCTTTAAATGCAAATTTTACATTTTCTGCACACAAACCTTTTTTAGTCATATCAGGCTTGCCGTTTGTCATGAGAGATGGACAGATAAAAAGAATTACTTCGATGAAAGTTATTGCCGAAAAGCATGAGGTTCTTTTAAATAAGGATTTTGCAACAGAATCTGTTTTACGATCTGGTTCGGGAGAATGGTATAAGATCGCACTTCAAAATGACGGTATTTATAAGATTGATTTTAATTTCTTGAATACCATTGGTATAGATCTAAATGGTTTAAACCCAAGGCATGTTCATATCTTTGGTAATGGAGATGGTAAGCTACCTGAACGAAACAATATCCCTAAAACAGATGACCTCGCACAAAACTCTGTAAAATATATAGGGGCGGGGGACAATGTTTTTAACGAGAACGATTATTTACTGTTTTACGGCGCGGGTCCTAATAGATGGGATGCAAATGGCAATGCTGAATTCAATCAGATTAAGAATATCTATTCAGATTATTCCTATTACTTTATCAATGTGAATCCAGATAGACTGCCTAAAGAAGTCACAGCGAAACCGACAATTGTTGGAATTCCAGACTTAATTGTCGATCGCTATGATTTTCGAGCTTGCTACGAAAACGATTTAATTTCTTTGGTAGGTGGTGGGCAGCGATGGTATGGTGAGCTTTTTGATATTGAGCTTGAGCAGACCTTTAATTTCTCTGTACCTAATATTACTGGAGATCCAGTTAGATTTAAAACCTCTATCGCTACAAATGCAGCAAGTGGAACTGGGACACTTCAGCGGTATTCTATAGGGGGGGTAAATCTAGAGGAATCTTTATTGCCACACACCTCTATGGATTTTGCTAGGTCGTCAAGCATATTTTCTTTACCGTCAAGTAGTTCATCTTCAATTCCTTTGAAGGTCACTATTCAGCGCAATAGCCCAAGCGTCATGACCTATCTTGATCGAATTTTAATGAATACAAAAAGGGAGCTTGTCTTTTACGGCAACCAACTTGGTTTCAGAAACCTGACGGGAATTCAATCAGGTGTTGGTGATTTTCAGATATCAAACTTTCCTAGTACGGGATTTGTTTGGGATTTGTCTGATCGACATGACCCTAAGCAGATTACGGGTTCTTATGAAGGGAATACATTTCATTTTTTAGATTCACTCAATTACAAAGAGTATTTCGCGAGCAATGGGGGTACCTTTCTTAATGCTGAGTTTATTGGTCCTGTTGATTTTCAGAACCTCCATGCTTTAGAGCAAGCAGATTACCTTATTGTTACGCATCCCAATTTTTTATCACAAGCAAATCGCCTTGCTGATTTACACCGGAATGAGGGCTTATCAGTTCATGTGGTTACGTCATATCAAATTTTCAATGAGTTTAGTTCTGGAGGTCAGGACGCTGCTGCGATAAGGTTGTTCGCTAAAATGTTTTATGATCGCGCAGCATTAAATACCGCAACAGCCCCAAAGTATCTTTTATTGTTTGGTGATGGAACCTACGACCCTAAAAATAGAGTCCCTGATAACAATAACTTCATGTTAACCTACCAAGTATTGGGTAGTGAAAATCATATTTCAGCGATGGTTACAGATGATTTCTATGGCATGCTTGACGATAATGAAGCGATCACAGGGTCTGATCTATTAGATATAGGTATAGGTCGTATTTTGGCATCTACATTGACTCAAGCAGAGCAACAAGTCGACAAAATTGAACATTATTTAAAAAATGGGTCAGATTTATTTGCAAATGCAGGTGCGTCATGTTGCTTGGAAGACAACTCTTTGAACACCTTTGGTGATTGGCGTCAGAAATATATCCAAGTTGCCGATGATGAGGAATCAGGTTATTTTATTAACAATGATACTGAGCCTCAGTATTTATATACAAAGCAGAATCACAATGAAATGAACTGCGATAAGCTGTATTTGGATGCCTTTCCGCAGCAGACTAGCGCAGGTGGACAGCGTTATCCAGATGTGGTTGATGCCATTACAAATCGAGTACAACGAGGTGCTTTGATTTTAAACTATGTTGGGCATGGAGGTGAGGTCGGTCTTGCAGAAGAACGTGTAGTGACGATTCCTCAAATTAATTCTTGGAATAATATAAATGCCCTCACCTTATTTGTTTCTGCGACTTGTGAGTTTACTAAATATGACGACCCCTCAAGAGTTTCTGCTGGAGAATGGGCTTCTCTGAACCCTAGCGGCGGTGCAATTGCTTTAATGACGACTACCCGTTCTGTCTATTTTGGAGTGAATACAACTACGGGAAATAAGTTCTTTCAAAATGTTTTTAATCGAAATCCAGATGGCTCGCCATTGGCTTTTGGGGATATTGTAATGCGAACAAAGAATGAAACGGGGACAAGTGAGAATAAGAGAAGCTTCACGCTTATTGGCGACCCTGCCTTAAAAATCGCACTGCCTGGTTTAAATGTTGTCACGGATAGTATAAACGGAATTGCTCCTCAAATCGCCATTGACACCATTAGGGCCCTAAGCAAGGTTATTATTAAGGGGCATATAGAAGACCATCTAGGAAACCCAGTGACGGGTCTAAATGGTGTTTTGACCCCCTCTATATTCGATAAAATAAAACTTCAAAAAACGCTAGGTCAAGATATTTTTTCCCCGGAGATTGAATATGAATTACAGCGTAATGTCATCTACAAGGGAAAGGTTTCCATATCGAATGGAGCTTTCGAGTTTTCTTTTGTAATCCCTAAGGATATCGCCTTAAATTACGGGAAAGGTAAAATTAGCTATTACGGTTATGCCAATCAAGTAGATGCTGGCGGATATGACACGTCTGTTGTCATTGGAGGAATCGATCCGAATGGGATTTCAGACAATGTAGGCCCCGAAATATCATTATTCCTAAACGACGAGAATTTTGTAACTGGCGGTCAAACGGATTTTGAACCGATCCTTCTTGCTAAAATATTTGATGAGAATGGAGTGAATACTGTTGGTAATGGTATTGGTCACGATATTACGGCGATTTTAGATGGAAACTCTTCCGAGCCTTTTATTTTAAATGATTTCTATGTTGCTGATCTTGATTCTTATCAATCTGGTGAATTGCGATTTCAATTTGATGGATTGACTCCAGGGCCACATACGCTCGAATTTAAAATTTGGGACGTCAATAATAATTCATCAAAAAGTATGATTGAATTTGTGGTCGTCGATAATCAAAACCTTTCTTTGCAAAATGTATTGAATTATCCAAATCCATTTACAACCTCAACAGAGTTTATGTTTGAGCATTCTTTTGCTTGCAATGAATTGGAAGTTCAAATTCAAATATTTACCGTTTCAGGTAAATTGGTTCAAACAATAAATGAATATATACCGACTCAAGGTTTTCGTGTGAATCAAATTTTTTGGGATGGAACGGATAATTATGGCGATCAATTGGCAAAAGGAGTTTATATTTACCGCGTGAAAGTAAAAGACGCAAATGGCCAAACTGCAGAAAAGACAGAAAAATTGGTCATTTTAAAGTAAAACCAACAATAAAACTTTGCCTTTTGCGTATAGTTATTATCTATTTTAAAAATATATGAAGAATCTACTTTTAGCAGCCATCTTGATTTCCGTTTCATTTATGGGGCTTGCTCAGCCAACCGGTGGTAGTGGAGTTACGGATGACGACCTACAATTAAATACGATTACAACCGCACTTCCCTTTATGTCAATAACACCTGACTCTAGGGCTGGTGGTATGGGAGATGCTGGAACGGCATTGAGTCCTTCATCAACTTCGGTTTATTGGAATACCTCCATTCTTAGTTTTTCGGATCAAAACTCGGAAATAAGTTTGTCTTATACGCCGTGGTTGCGTCAATTAACGAATGATATACATTTATCTTATTTATCGGGCTATTATAAAATCAATAAGTCTCATACAATAGGAGGGGCTTTGCGTTACTTTAGTCTGGGTGAAATTACTTTTACGGATGCTTCAGGGAATGTGATTCGAGATGATAAACCAAGTGAATTTGAGCTAACAGGTGCATACGCTTTTCGTCTTGCGAACAAGTTAAGTCTTGGGATTAACGGGAAATTTGCCTACTCAAATCTAACAGGAGGATTAACGGTTGGGGGTGTCAATACAAAACCAGGAGTGGTAGGTGCAGCTGATATCTCTTTTACGTATTATAATGATGATGCTAAAATCGGAAATTTAGATGGGGTGTATACTTTTGCGACGACGATCAATAATATCGGTAATAAGGTTGCTTATTCTGAATTATCCACAAGAGACTTTATCCCAATGAATTTAAAAATAGGAAATAGTTTTTTAGCGAATTTTGATGCCTATAATAAGGTCACATTTTCTTTAGACCTCCAAAAACTTCTTGTGCCGACTCCTCCGAACTTATACTGGAATGGTACAGAATACATTATGACCTCAGGGATGAATACAGATGTTGGGGTGATTAATGGAATGCTTCAGTCTTTTTATGACGCACCAGGTAATGTTGTCGTAGACGAAAATGAGGTCCCTATTGCAGATGCCGATGGGAATTATGAGGTGGTTAAAGGAACCAGGTTTAAAGAGGAACTTTCTGAAATTAATATTGCCTTTGGTACAGAATGGTGGTATAATGATGTTTTTGCCGTTCGTGGTGGTGTTTTCTTTGAAAGTAAGAATAAAGGAAACCGTCAATTCATGAACCTCGGGGCGAGCTTAAAATATAACATGTTCGCGATTGACTTCTCCTATTTAGCGTCATTAAATGGCCGACAAAGTCCATTGGCCAATACCCTGCGTTTTACAGTTCGTTTGTATCTTGATCAAGCCGGAGCAGGTGGTGAATAGTATTTAGAATCCCTAGCCGATCAAAATTAAGCCTAAATTTATTTTCATTGAAAGCAATGCTTGCTTTTATCCATAAGTTGCCTTATATTACTTACTGTTCTTAATTCCATAGTGCTATCTTAAGCACTTTATTTATATTTGTAATATGAAATGTAATCCTGAATATTCTTCCAAAGAGTCTTTATTAAGTTTATATAAAAAGCCATTATTAGAGCTTGTTTTTGAGGCGGCAACGGTACATCGTAAATACCATAATCCTCGAGAGGTTCAAATGTCTTCATTGTTAAGCATTAAAACAGGAGGATGCCCAGAAGATTGTGGGTATTGTCCTCAAGCTGCACGATACCATACCGATGTGGATGCGCATAAATTAATGAATGTAGATGAAGTCTTAAACCAAGCAAAAAATGCAAAGGCAAATGGATCTTCTAGACTTTGTATGGGAGCTGCCTGGAGAGAAATTAGAGACAATAGAGATTTTGATAAGGTCGTTGAGATGGTTCAAGGTGTCAATGATATGGGTATGGAGGTTTGCTGTACTTTAGGTATGATGTCTGAAGGCCAAGCGAAGCGATTAAAGAATGCGGGATTGTTTGCTTATAATCACAATCTAGACAGCTCAAAAGAATTTTATAGCGATGTGATCTCTACGCGTGAATATGAACAAAGGTTAGATACAATTGGTAA
>CAJJCU010000032.1 GCA_905182775.1 uncultured Flavobacteriales bacterium | reverse complement strand
TGCAATAGATCGATTGTGTGAGCTTTTTGGTGCTTCATGGGCCAATGTTCAGCCTCATTCTGGAGCACAAGCCAATGCAGCTGTATTCCTAGCATGCCTAAATCCCGGTGATAAAATACTCGGTTTTGACCTATCACACGGAGGGCACTTAACCCATGGCTCTCCCGTGAACTTCTCCGGAAAACTATACCAACCATCATTTTATGGGGTTGACAAAGAAACGGGGCAAATAGATTACGATGCATTAGAAAAAACAGCCCGCAAAGAGAATCCAAAAATGATTATTTGTGGAGCTTCTGCCTACTCCCGAGACTGGGATTACGTTCGCATAAGAAAAGTTGCAGACGAGATTGGCGCCCTCGTTCTAGCTGATATATCTCACCCTTCTGGACTTATAGCCACACAACTGCTTAATGATCCTTTAGACTACTGCCACATCATCACCTCTACAACCCACAAAACATTACGTGGACCAAGAGGGGGGATAATAATGATGAGAGAAAATATAAAGAACCCTTTTGGGTTGAAATGGAAAAATGGCAATCTCAAATCAATGGGCGCACTGCTAGACGCCGCTGTTTTCCCAGGAATTCAAGGTGGACCTCTTGAACATGTTATTGGAGCAAAAGCGGTTGCCTTTGGAGAAGCCATGTCTCCAGAATATAATACTTACATGAAACAAGTGAAGACCAATGCAAAGCTAATGTCAGAAGGTTTCATAAAGAAAGGATATCACATAGTTTCTGGCGGTACGGACAATCATTGTATGCTTATTGATCTGCGTTCAAAAGGCTTAACAGGAAAAGAAGCTGAAGCGTTATTGGGCTTCGCAGACATCACAGTCAACAAAAACATGGTGCCATTTGATACTGAATCTCCTTTTGTGACATCCGGAATAAGAATAGGAACAGCAGCAATTACAACAAGAGGTGTTGAGGAGTCTCACATACCTTCCATCGTAGAGATAATCGACCATGCCCTAATGTCAAAGGGCGACAAAAAAGCCTTAGACAAAGCTCGTTTTGACACGAGATCAATGATGACACCTATGCCTTTGTTTAAATGGTAAACCCTACGTTTTTAGTCTATAATCCCCCGAAAAAAAAAGCACCCTATTAACAATCTGGTCTTTATAACTTTCAATACACCAAAGGTTTACAAGTTCATATAAGTATACATTAGTCTCACTAAACTATACTCTTATACTATGAATACTCCTAGACTTGGAGAAATTTTGTCTTCAAAAACAAAAAGATTTACAACTGTATCTCATTTTTTGATTTACATGTCGAACTCAAAGCTACCTCTATCGAAAAGCCCACGAATTAGTAAAAAACCTGCTGCGTTATGATCAAGGGAATTACAGTACACGAGGATATTGATGGGAAGAATGCTGAATATCTTTTACTATGTAAAAACAATCCTAAAGAAGGTTTTCACAAATCTAATGAGCTACTTAAAAGTGCTGAAACTCACGAATATAAGAAAGGTATAGGTGAGGCCTATAGGAATTTAGCATTTTCCAGTCAGCTACTTGGGTTGATTCCTGAAGCTCACGAGTACGCTCGGAAATCCGCTAAAATTTTTGAAACCAACAATGATAAGAAAAACTTAGCCCATGTATACCACACCCTTGGTTTTATTCTAGACTGTCTCAATAAACAGGAGGAGCGGCTAGAGGTTAATAAAAAATGCCTCCTTCTAAGTCGTGAACTCGGCGAAGCAGACTGGATTATCCGCACATTAAATAACACCGGGGACTGCCATACAAAACTCGATAACTCAAAAGAAGCTATTGCCTATTTTGAAGAATGCCTTGGCTTACTCAAAGAAGATGACTCGTTTATGAATTCAGTGGTAACATGTAACCTCGGAGAGGTTTATTATTGCAATAAACAATATGACCAAGCCATTATTCAGTTTGAGAACAGTAAGAAAAATGCGAAGATTAATGAATCGATAGGAATTGAAATCACGAATACCCTATTTATCTCAAGGTGTCTTCATCAACAAGACCAAAACCTAAAAGCGATAGAGATTATTCGTTCAGCCGTACATCAGATTGAAGAAATACATAAAACAACGAACGATCTCAACTTCCAGGAAAACGAAAGCCTCACCTCCCCTTCTCTATTAAAGGTCTCTATGGATATAGAAGCAGAGGTCTACAAACATTATGGTGAACTCAGCGAAATCGATGGTAATTTAAAAAATGCACTATTAGCCTTTAAGAAGCACAAGGAAATTGAAGAGAAACTAAATAAGCAGAGGCATACTCAAGAGTACGAAAGCATTGAGCTTAGAATGGAGATTTCACAGCTCGAAAGTATCGTTACTGAAAGAACCCAGGAACTTGAGAAAACATTATCAGACTTACAATTAAAAGAACAAAACACCAGACTGGTCATAGAAAATGCTGTCGATGCTATTCTTTTTTTCAATTGGGATGGTGAGATTATTGATTACAACAGAAAATCTTTAAAGTACTTTAAGATTGAAGACTCTATAGAACCGAGCAATATTTGTGATATCCTCATGTTTTTAGCCGATAAAGACTTAGGTAATTTTGTTAAAGACCTATACCACGAGGGACATAATGACTTAAATAACAAAAGACACAGGATGAAATCCATCCATTCAGCCTTGTTTTTTGAAGTTGCTTTCACAAAAATAAATACGAACGGTAACAGCCAAGGAGTCGCTTTTATAAGTGACATTACAAATAAAATTGAATCAGAAGAAGAAAAAACTAAAGACCTAAAGACACAAACTGCGATTAACCTTCTCTCTCAGACCATTCACGATGAAAACGACTACTTCAATCTATTAAATAAAATAAGCGTCCTATTCATACAAGAATTCGAAGTTTCCAAATGCGGTATTCACGTTTTTGACAAGCAGAACGAGGGTGTTTTTGAGATTACCAATTACAAAAACAAAGCAACCGCTGAAGAATTCATCCAAGGTATCGGTGATGAAAAATACATCTTGCAAGATGACCATAATTACAATCGAGAAATTATGAAATCTAAGCTAACCATTCCCCTTCGAATGTCAGACGGCTTGATTGGATACATTAAGATGGAACACCTTTACGCTCATTTCTTCAATGACACCCACATAAGGGTTCTAACGTCGATCTCCTCTCTACTAGCAAGTAGATTGGATAAAATACAAGAACAAAAACAAAAAGAAATCCTTCAGGACAAGTTATACGAAATAAACCAAAAACTAGAAGACGAAGTATTCAATAAATCGAAGCAAATAAATGAACTGACTCATAGGTTTCACGAACAGGAAAAAGAATCGCTATTAGCCGATATGGCGAACGCAATATCCCATGAATTAAATACCCCATTTGGGATTATAAATTCTGGAGCGAGTGCGATGAAAGACATAATCGGAGAATTGTTGGAAATCAAATTAAACCAAAACCTTGAGCCAAAAGATTTCTCTTTTGCCTTAGCATTTGCTAAATCAAATGAAATTGAACAAATCATCAGTGGACGAGAAAAAAGAAAGCGCATTCTTGAATTTAAAATACTTTTAGAATCCAAATCCTATCCTGATTATAAGATCAATGAGATCGCCTCAAAATTCGTAGAATCTAACTTCCCTCTATACAAGACGGCTGAAATTGACATTATTCTATCCCACCAGCATCCTATTGAGCTCCTAACCTTAATCAACAGAATCCAGCAATCAATCTCATTTTCAGAAACAATATCACAAACAAGCTCAAGAGCATCTAAGGTCGTAAAGGAGCTAACTCAGGTTGCCAAGCAGGAAAATCAAAACACCCTAATATCGGTTAATCTATCAGAAAACATTCAATCCATACTGTCTGTATACAAATACAAACTAAATGATACTGAGGTGATTAATAACATCCCTAAAGACGCCTCTGTAACCGCTATTGAAAACAAGCTTTATCAGCTATGGAAAAGTATGCTTATGATTGCCTGTAACAACTATAAAGAAGCACCTAGCGAACGAGTGATCACATTCGATTATTCTAGCAGTCCAGACTATAGAATTGTTACCTTCAGGTTCAATGGACCTCAAATTGAAAAATACATCGTAGATGATATCCGAAAACTAAATGGCCAAAATCAAAAGGGTGACTCAACACTAAATTTAAATTTAAGAATAGTTAAAAAAATCATGAATGATTTAAAGGGGATTTTTGAGATTGATTCAGCACCAGAGAAAAACGTGTTCATCTCAAAAATACCCTACTAGGAAAAATATAGAGCATAAAAAAAGCCTCACTAGGAGGCTTTAAAATATGTGTTCTAATTGTTATTCTTCAACAACTTCGAATTTTAGCGTTTGAACAACACCTTTAAAAAGATTCACTTCAGCTTCATAAGAACCAAGGTCTTTAATCGGCTCATCTTTGATTTTTAGAGATTTTCTATCTACTTCAAAACCAGCTTTTTTCAAGGCATCAGATAATTGAATAGTATTGATCGATCCGAATATTTTACCGTTGTCTCCAGCTTTCGTTGCAATTTTAACTTCTAAAGCAGCTAATTTATCAGCGACAGCTTGTGCCTCATCAAGAAGTTTTGCTTCTTTATGTGATTTCTGCTTTAAAATTTCTTGATGTGCTTTTTTTGCACTTGCCGTAGCCAAAACAGCATATCCTTGAGGAATTAAAAAGTTTCTACCATAACCAGGCTTTACTTTTACAATCTCATTGGAATATCCCAATTTGCTTACATTTTTCTTTAAAATAACTTCCATAACTTAAGTTTTGTAGAGTTTTACTTTAACATATCACCTACGTAAGGTAATATAGCAAGGTGTCGCGCTCTTTTGATCGCTTGATTCACTCTAGATTGATACTTAGCAGAAGTTCCAGTAATTCTTCTGGGCAGGATTTTCCCTTGTTCATTCAATAATTTCAATAAAAAGTTCGGATCCTTATAATCGATGAACTTGATACCGCTTTTCTTGAATCTACAATATTTCTCTTTCTTAATATCAATATTAATAGGAGTTAGATATCTAATATCGTTTGACATAATTAAAAATTTTAATGTGTTTAAGCTTCAGCAGGAGCTGATTTACCTGATTTTTTGTTTCTTCTCGATTCTGCGTACTCTACGTGGTCTTCATTCATTTTAATGGTCAAGAACCTAAGCACTCGTTCGTCTCGCTTCAGCATAAGCTCAAAGTCAGCAACAGTAGTGTTTCCAGCCTCGAACTCAAAAAGAAAATAAAAACCTGTTGATTTTTTCTGAATAGGATAGGCCATTTTCTTTAGCCCCCAGGTTTCAGATTGCTTGATCTTAGCACCAAAAGATTTAATTTCACTTTCAAACTTCTTGACTGCTTCCTTCGCCTGATC
>CAJJCU010000031.1 GCA_905182775.1 uncultured Flavobacteriales bacterium | reverse complement strand
ATCGAGTTTAGGTATTGAGGCCGCAATCTCTAAAGTTCTAACTGACCCTGCTTCATTGTAAAAGCTGATGGAGGGGTGTAATGCTTTTGCTTGTCTGTAAAGATTTAGCGCCGCTACTGGATCTACTGAAACCAAATCAGTCGCTCTAAAAAACATATATTCTAGTGCATAACTTAGAGCTTCCGAATGTCCCAATCTCGCTGCCGTTGCATAATAGTTCTTGGTTTTTTCTTCTGGATTCGTATATCTATAGGCAAGGTAAAAATTGGCGTCTGCACTCCCCTTTTCTGCGGCCTTTTCATACCATACTCTAGCGTCTTCATGCTGTTTTGAACCATATAGGGCATTCGCCTTTTCCAGTTCTTTGGAAAAATCATTTTGCCCAAAGGCGAAAGCTGAAGAAAGCGCAAGTAAAACAATCGTTATTCTAATTTTCATGTAGTTTATAGTTAGTAGAGTTTTGTAAAATCAGTAAATAAGGTTTGACAAAAAAGTAAAAAAGGATATTTACATTCCTGAATGTTTCACAGTAAAAATATAAAAACCAGTAAATAGAGGCACCATTTTGTATAGAAACTAGATTTTAAATTAAGCGACTTTAATGGGAATGGGGTCAAACACTACATTAAAAAAATTAGCAACCATTAACAATGTAATAAGTAACCATTCAACAATCCTCTCATTGTTTTTATAAAGACAAATGAACAACATGAGGAAATTCATCATACTGACAGCGACAATTGGACTTATACTACTTGGGTGCACTAAAGACTTTACCAATGAAAATATAGGGAGTCTAGAAGTGCCGGATTCCAGTATAACGATTGACCTTAGTGAAAAGGCAAGAATTGCGCAGCATTATTGTAGCGAAAACAATTTAAATACCGAATTCTGCATACTGATCGATATGAACATTCATTCAGGCAAAAAGAGATTTCATGTATGGGACTTCAATAAAAGAGAAATCATCAATAGTTATCTCGTCAGTCATGGATGTTGTAATAACCCATGGGCTGAGGACTACTCAAAGACTTCACCGCAATTTAGCAATATTGAAAATAGCCATTGTTCTTCTTTGGGGAAATACAAGACCGGTGAGCGCGGATGGAGCAGCTTTGGTGTACACGTCAATTATCGATTACACGGTTTGGAATCATCAAACTCGAATGCGAATGAACGCGATATTGTCTTTCACTCCTGGGAAAGGGTATCTGATCAAGAAACATTTCCATATGGGACACCTGAAGGTTGGGGATGCCCTGCCCTATCAAACAAAGCCTTTACAGAGATCGATGCCTATTTAAAAGACAGCAGACCTACATTAATGTGGATCTACTAGCGTGTTACCTTTTACCGCCCATTTGTTATTGAGAATGTAACTCCTTATTTCTCTCTTATGAAACTCTTGTATTCTCTTATTTTAGTTGGCCTTTTTTCACAGGCATACTCCCAAATCAGTATGAATCTGCGTATGCGTCTTACCGATACTCTAGTGATAGATAAATACCAAACACCACAAAATAGCTTTAAGATTCAGAAGCTTTATATGGCGCCTGGTAATTCGAGGATCAAAAACTTAAGTGCTGCAAATAAACTTCAAAACAATACCATCGTTGGTGTTGACCTTGTGTATTCTGACTATCCTGAAGACGGAGACTTTTCAGAGTTAAACAGACAGCGTATTATTGAGCTCTTTAAGGTATTGCCTCAGGCATTCAACAATAAGATGGTGAAATGGACCGTGGTCAAGCAAACTGGAGTCAAAAAGACAGGTGGCATTTCAAATTACTTTCATGGCTTTGCAATACATTACAGGGCCTTTCCCTCCTATCAAGATGAGAACCAGCTTTTGGAAGACATCCTATCTGGTAAAAAAGAACCTGAAGACTCCACGTTGCTAAAAGTCTTTAATAGAAATGAAGAATGGAAAAACATGCTCGTGGTTTGTGACGTCACCGGAAGTATGGCGCCCTATACTGCGCAGCTGCTTTTGTGGATGAAGGCAAATCAAACCCTTAGGTCAATGAAAAACATTGTTTTCTTCAATGACGACGATGAAAAGAGCAACAACCAGACTAAAAGAAAAGATACCACGGGTATGTGGACCATCAGCTCATACAGCTACAAAAAAGTGCTTGCTACCGCCATCAAAGCAATGGAAAACGGTAACCACATTGAAAACAACTTAGAGGCGGTCTGCAGAGCTATTGAGGAATATCCTGAAGACAAGTATAAAGTATTGATGATTGCCGACAATTGGGAAGATCCCTGCGATATGCACCTATTGAAGTATCTAAAAGAAAAGAAAATCCCTGTGCGCATTATCGTATGTGGTGTGGAGGATTCATTCAACACCAAATACCTTGAAATTGCATACGCCACCGGAGGAACAATTCACACCATGGAAGATGACCTCAAAAACTTAGCTTCCATGAAAGATGGTACCACATTTAAAATCGGGAAAATCAAGTACAAAATCGCTAAGGGAAAATTTTATCAGGTCAAGTAATTATTGACTTTGATATCTCAGAGTATGGAATACATAAAACCCATGTAACGTTTTCTTTGATTTCGTTTATATATTATTACCCCAATAATGAAAGAATCCATACGCTATCGGAATACACCAGAGGGAATTGAATTTTGTCGCTATTCAATTTCAGAAGAATCATGTGAAAACATTACATTATACATGATTCAATACAACCAAGGTCCGCTGGGGGTTTTAACTAATG
>CAJJCU010000030.1 GCA_905182775.1 uncultured Flavobacteriales bacterium | reverse complement strand
CATTCTCTAGATAAACCATCTCGCTTACCATCTTTGAAATTATATTCACGCGACAACTGACCATTGTCGTACCATAATCTACATAAACCATCAAACTTACCATCTTTGTAATTACCGTCATACTGCAACTGACCATTCTCGTACCATTCTCTAGATAAACCATCTTCCTGACCATCTTTGAAGTTGTGTTCATTCTGCAACTGACCATTCTCGTACCATTCTCTAGATAAACCATCTCGCTTACCATCTTTGAAATTATTGTCATACATCAACTGACCATCCTCGTACCAAGTTCTACATAAACTATCTCGCTTACCATCTTTGAAATTACCGTCATACTGCAACTGACCATTCTCGTACCAATCTCTTACGATACCTGTAACAGGCTTCATATCCTTTTTAAAGAAAACCATATGATTAGCATTCACTTTTACCTCATCCAACGAATATTCTTTTAGTTTTGGCTTTACATTTTCGGAAGCATTACTTGAAGCATCTCCACAACTAACCAAACCCACCAACAAAAACACGAATAGATATTTCATAGTATAATTTTTACCCAATATACTCACTTCAATTCTATTTCAATAATTCCTGATTCGTGTTTCAGTAGTTCGTCTATTGTTTGTATTGTCATTTGTAACTAATTTTTTTTTGTTTCGTTTAGTTTGGTATGAGGGCTAGAATAAACGAAATGTGGGATAAAATATTAGATTCAAATGGTGATATAATATTTATTTTTTTGGGAAGAATTATTTTTACAGTCATCACCGTTGGGTTGATTGTTACGTCTTTTATATCCATAATTTTAGGATTTAATATTTTTTGGAATCTTTTAGTCGCAGGCAAGTATGCATATGGAAATGTTGTCTCTGTGTCTGAATGGAGCCCCGGATATGTTCAGCTTATTATTGCAAATACTTTAGGAGTAATTGGTTTTTCGGGGGCATTTTTATTTATTTTTTTCGGATATGGTTTTAATGAAAAAGAAGAAGATAAAGACAAGTAACTCACTTCAAATCTATTTCAATAGCTTGAAAATTCGTTTCATTACTTAAACTCATTTCGGTAGCTTATCATTATTTGGTACATTTTACTAACTTAGATTCATGAAATACACATTACTATTCGCAAGCTTCCTTTTGATCGGATTTGGATTTACACAAAAACATGTTGCTCCTTTTACAGGAACCTATCAGCTCGACATAGATGAGACCAACAAGGTCATGATCGAACGAGGAATGGCTTCTGCAGATGAAAAAATTCCGGAGAATGTTCGAAAACAAATGGAAAGTATCACCTTAAAAATAAAGAAAGAAAGCATCTCCATGAACATGATGGGGAACGTCAGAGATATGAAGTTTTCTGATCGCGCCTCTACGAGGAAAGACGGGGAATGCGACTTGGTTCTAATTCTTGACAAAGGCAAGGCGGTCGAAGGCGCAAAAGAAAAGTCATTAACGATCATGATAACCGGAGAAGGTAAAATCCAATTGAAATCCGCTGAAGGGAATCAGGACATGGATAACTTTATTTGGAGCCGAATCGAATAAACACCTTATACCTCTTTTTCTGCAAAAACAGCCGCTGATGCCTGCGATGCTGCCATAAGGGTTAGGTCGTTGATATTGACATGACTTGGTCTTGAACAAATAAACCAAATCGTTTCTGCGATATCTTGAGCCACTAGTGGATCATACCCATCATATACACTCTTGGCTTGTTCTTCATTTCCTTTGAACCGAACAATTGAGAATTCCGTCTCTGCGGCCCCAGGAGCTAGGTTACTCACTTTGATCTTGTAATTAACCAGGTCGATGCGCATTGCACGAGACAAAGCATCTACGGCATGCTTGGTCGCACAGTAAACATTTCCTCCAGGATAAACCTCTTTACCCGCAATGCTTGCGATGTTGATAATATGACCTTTCCCGTTTGCTTTAAAGATAGGAATCACTGCCCTGCTTACGTAGAGTAATCCTTTGATATTTGTGTCCACCATCCGGTCCCAGTCATCGCTTAAGCCAGAATCAATAGGGCCTTTACCCACAGCAAGACCTGCATTATTTATAAGAATAGAAAGCCCATCCTTGGCTTTTTTTGGCAGCTGATCAATGGCCTTATTCACTTGTGCTTCATCCCGAACATCAGCCACTAAAATATGCGTCTCAATATCAGAAGGAAGCTCTGAAACTAGGGCTTCCAAGCGCTCTTTTCTTCTTGCCATTAGAACAAGGGAGAATCCTTTAGCTGCAAAGAGACGCGCAGTAGATTCGCCAAAACCAGAACTCGCACCTGTTATAAAGATGTATGAAGCCATTTGAAAAATTTATTATGTGTAAAATACTTAGGGATTTTCCGTGTATCAAGAAACATTAAAATCGTGATCCACAGAAATGGAGCAGCAGGAATCTTATAGCGAACCAATGCTCCGGTAATCGGGGTTGTTAACCCTATAATTAAATACAGTGTTAAGGTGAATGACAAGCACAATAAAATAAACTTAAATTGTTTTGGGCTTCTCTTTTTACTCCAGTAAAAGCATACCAATACGGCCAAAAGAAGCAAAATATTTTCAACGAGCGGAGGGATGAACAAAACACTATTGACCTCCCCGACCCATGGCTTGGTGAATGCATTCAAAATCGCCTCAGGGCTTGCCTTTATGAGTGACCAAAGATTGGCTTGAAGATACTCCATTGGAAACGCACTATTCACCTCAAAATGACGGGCTAAATTGATGAAATCTCTTTGCTTGTCTACGATTAAATGAATAAAGCTAAGCTCGGGTTTCAAGACACCTAAACCCAATGCTACAAGTAGAAAAGATGCGAATAACCCAACATAAGTAGCTATGGTTCTTTTCTGATTACGAGCAACATAATAACAAATGCAAGCAGGAAGGAATGCAGCAAAAACATAAAGCTTCATAACCATTAAAACACCTGCCATGAGCAATAAAATAAGACCTCTTTTGCGACTCCACTTACCCCTTGATGCTTCATGAAAATGGTATAGAAATGTACCCAATGCAAAGATTAATATCGCCTCCTTCAGAACGCCTGAGCTCCAGAAAACCAAAGAAGGAATTAAAAAGACAGTCATATAGCTTTTAAGCTTCGATCCAGAAATGGCATAGAAAACCTTGCCCATAGAAACACTGCCTATTAAAGCAATTAAATTAAAAACCAAGGCGTGAACATGGTAATTGCCGAAAGAGAAAATTCTTATAAAGGCGTTAAAGCGAATAACCAATCGATTGTCATTAAACAAGCCGTTGTCATAGGAGCGAACCCAATTTGACATCTGATTAAAATAGTTCTCATGAAAATAGGTGGTATCACAATTGATTCCAAAAAGCATCTGTATAAAATCCAAGGGGTGATTCCATAAGGCTTGGGCCATATAGTAGCTGTCATCAAAATACTTGAACGTATCTGCCTCCTCTCGAACAGAGTAATATTCTGAATAAATGTAAAATACAGCAAGACTAGAAATGACGCGAATCGAAAATGAAAATTGAAGGGATCCGGAAGAGAAAGGGCTGTTCTTAAAAAAATTATTCCGAGAAATCAAGATGATAATTCCTAAAAAGAAGAAAACAGGAAATAAATAATTCACTACCGCCATCAAGGCAAAAATACAAGTTTTGAGGTCAGAATTTCCCGGAATTGACAATTTATTATAGAGAACCAAGACAAAGTGTCATATTTTTCAAAATGGCATACCAATTGCGAGGTGATAGGAAAATTAATAATATGAAAACGGGAAGTATAAATGTACAAACGGAAAATATTTTTCCGATTATAAAGAAGTTTCTTTACTCTGACCACGAAATATTTCTTCGTGAGCTCGTGTCCAATGCTGTAGATGCATCACAAAAACTAAAGTTCTTTTCTTCAAACGGAGAATTTAAAGGGGATCTTGGCGATCTTCAGGTAGAAGTGATCTTGGACAAGAAAAAGAAAACCATAACCATTAAAGACAATGGGATTGGAATGACAGCCGATGAAATTGACAAATACATCAATCAAATCGCATTTTCTGGAGCAGAAGAATTTGTAAAAAAATATGAAGGAAAAGAAGGGGCAGAACAAATCATTGGTCACTTTGGTTTAGGATTCTACTCCGCCTTTATGGTAGCAGATAAAGTGCAGATCAAAACGCTTTCACGTCACGATGGTGCACAAGCAGTTCAATGGGAATCAAATGGAGACCCAGAATATACCTTAACGGACATTGACAAGACCGATAGAGGAACAGAAATCGTTTTACACATCACCAAAGAGTCTAAAGAATTTCTTGAAAAAGAACGCATCTCGGGCATCCTGAACAAGTACTGTAAGTTTTTGCCAGTTTCTATATTATTTGGAACGAAAACAGAATACATCGATTCTCCTGAAGGAGAAAAAGATGAGGAAGGAAAAGTTAAAAGGGTTTCAGTAGACGTACCTAATTACATCAACAATACGACCCCAGCTTGGTCTAAAAAGCCAAAGGACTTAAGCGATGAAGATTATTCATCCTTCTATAGTGAATTATACCCACAGACCTTTGACAAACCTTTATTCCACATTCATTTGAATGTAGACTATCCGTTTAACCTTACTGGAATCTTGTATTTCCCGAAAATCAAAGAAAATGTAGAGGTCCAAAGAAATAAAATCAACCTTTATTCAAATCAAGTATTTATTACAGATAGCGTTGAACAAATTGTTCCAGAATTTTTAACCTTGCTTCATGGAGTGATTGATTCACCAGACATTCCATTGAATGTTTCGAGATCTTATCTTCAGAGTGATAGCAATGTGAAAAAGATTTCTTCTCACATTACCAAAAAGGTAGCTGATAAATTGGCTGGTATGTTCAAGAAGGACAGAAAAGACTTTGAGGAAAAGTGGAACGACTTACAAGTTTTTGTTCAGTATGGTATGCTTTCTGACGATAAATTTGCCGAAAAGGCAAAAGGATTCTCTCTTGTAAAAAACACGGAGGGCACTTGCTTTACCGTTGATGAATACAAAGAGAAAATAGCTGCATTACAAACGGATAAAGACGGAAAAGTAGTTTGTCTTTATACAAATAATGTTGAAGAGCAGTTTTCATTTGTTAAGAACGCAAAAGATAGAGGGTATGATGTCTTGCATTTAGACGGACCACTCATGTCGCATTGGATTCAAAAAATTGAAACAAGCAATGAAAACATCACTTTCACAAGAGTAGATGCAGATTCTTTAGACAAATTAATCAAAAAAACAGAAGATATTCCTTCTAAGCTTTCAAAGGAAGACGAGGAAAAACTTAAGCCTGTTTTTGAAGAAAACGTCAACAAAGAGAAGTTTATGGTTCAATTTGAATCAATGTCTGAAAATGAAGCTCCTATTATCATAACGCAACCTGAGTTTATGAGAAGAATGATGGAGCAACAAAAAATGGGCGGCGGCGGTGGCGCTATGTTTGGCGCATTTCCAGAAATGCATCACCTTGTTGTCAATGCAAATCACCCTAAAGTAAGTGCTTTGTTAACCAAAGAAGCAGAAGACCAGAAGCAAACGATTAAGCAGCTTATGGATCTCGCTCTTTTAGGTCAAGGTTTATTAAAAGGGGAAGCCTTAAATAACTTTGTAGAAAGAAACATTGAAAAAATAGCCTAATTTCAGATAGGGGGCTTCGGCCCCCTATTTCATTTAAAACCCTATTTCAGTGTATAAGATACTCGTTGCCCTTGTTGTTTACTATTTCTCGAAAAGCTTTTTGTTCGCTGGTATTGCCTACTTTATTACTTCGGCCTTTGAAGGTGTAAACGCGCAACAAAAAGGACAGAGAAGACAAGCCAATGGAGGTTTTTCTCAAGATCCATTTGAATTTTACAGGCAAAGTTCCTCTAAGTATGACATTCCTACAATGCTCATGGCGCTTTCTGCCGTAGTGATGAAGGCAGATGGAAAAGTTTTAAAGGCAGAGCTTGATTATGTAAAGCAATTCTTTACCCAGCAATTTGGAAATCAATTCAGTGCTAATCACCTACAAGTACTCAAGCAATTTTTGGACTCCAATAGCATTCCATTAAATGAGATTTGTACTGACATTAGAAACAGGATGCCTTCAGAGGTTCGCGCCCAACTCGTTCATTATTTGTTTGGAATTGCGAAATCGGACGGCAATGTTGCTGAGTCTGAGATGATCAGTATTCAAAATATCGCCAACCTATTGGGAGTTTCCCAGCAGGAATTTGTGAGTCTAAAAAACATGTTTTATCGGGATGTGAATTCTGATTATAAAATCTTAGGACTTGATGCAGATGCTACGAATGAAGAAGTGAAAAAAGCCTACCGCAAGATGGCCATAACGCACCACCCCGATAAAGTAGCCTCTATGGGAGAAGAATACCAAAAGGGAGCCCAAGAAAAGTTTATGAAAATTCAGGAAGCATACGAGAACATAAAGAAAACTAGAGGATTTAAATAACCTATCTTTGAAGGATATGAAGCCCATTATAACACTCGGTTTTGTCCTTGCCTTGTTTTCAGCACAATTCAATGCGCAAATCAACCAAATAGATGTATCCCATTACAAAATAGCCATTACTGTCAATGACGACTCTGATACCATTAAGGTATTGGAAACGATCCGTTTTAAGCACATTGATGCACTTGAACCAATTCTTTTCAATTTGGCCTCTGTACAAAAAGAAGGTAAAGGAATGGCGGTAGAATCACTTTTATTAAATAATACAAAGCCCCACTTTTCGCATCGCAATGACAGTCTGCTCATAGATTTGTCAGCAGCAACGCCCAACAACAATTTAGAGCTTGTCGTGAAATTTAAAGGAATACCAATTGATGGCCTGGTCATTGGTAAAAACAAATATGGCTCTAGAACCTTTTTTGGAGACAACTGGCCCACAAGGGCACAAAATTGGTTTGCCTGCAACGACCATTTATCTGACAAAGCTACAGTCGAGTTTATCGTAAACGCACCGAAAAAATACAATGTTGTCGCCAACGGGAAGCTTATCGAGGTAAAGAAAAACAAAAAAACAAACACCCATCATTACCACTCCAAAATTGCCTTACCAACGAAAGTCATGGTGATTGGAATTGCCGAAATGGCTCAAACAGAAGTAGGTTCAATCAGTGGAACAAAAGTCAATAGCTGGGTCTATCCAACAAATAAAAAAGATGCTTTTTATGACCTGTCATTGGCGCCCTCTATTCTCCAGTTTTACATCAATTATATCGCCCCATATGAATTTGAAAAGCTAGACAACGTACAATCTACAACACGATTTGGAGGAATGGAAAATGCAGGTTGTATTTTTTATGATGAGAATGCATTGAAAGGTTCAAGAAGCTCAGAAAATCTAATTGCACACGAAATTGTTCACCAGTGGTTTGGCAATTCTGCCACCGAAAAAGATTGGCCTCACTTGTGGTTAAGCGAAGGCTTTGCGACCTATCTAACGAATATTTATATTGAACAAACAAAAGGAACTGAAGCATTTCAGGCGCAACTCATACAGGATCGAAGCAGGGTTTTAGCATTTGAAAAGAAATACAAGCATCCCGTCATTGATACGAGCTACAGCAGTCTAATGAATTTGCTAAACCCCAATAGTTACCAAAAAGGTGGGTGGGTTTTACACATGCTGAGAACTGAAATAGGAGATTCTTTATTTCACCTGAGTATTCAAAAATATTACCAGACCTATAGGTTGTCAAACGCTGATTCCAAGGACTTTCAAAGTGTAGTTGAAAATATTTCTAAAAGAGACCTCAATTGGTTTTTTGATCAATGGCTATATACCTCAGGGCATCCAAAATTAACAACGACCTCAAAAATAGAAGGCGGAAACTTGACGATTGACCTTACACAGCAAGACCGGGTATTCTCATTTCCATTGAAAATTGCAATAGAATTTGAAAATGGTTCTGTCCTACACAAGGTCATCCCGATATCGGAAAAAAACACGCGCATTGAGTTAGACCTCGAAGCGTCAATCAAAAGATTTAATTTAGACCCTGAGGTGCAGCTACTTTACGAAGAAGTTGAATAACTTTTGTATCACTCAAAAGCAGGAAGACCATTCAATTTTCTAACTTTGTCATCTCAAGTAAAAATATGTCAGACAATCGATATCAATCAAGAGGCGTTTCAGCCGGAAAAGAAGATGTTCACAACGCCATTAAAAAGGTAGATAAGGGTTTATTCCCTCAAGCTTTTTGTAAAATTGTTCCAGACCATTTGACTGGTGACGAAGCATATTGCTGTGTCATGCATGCGGATGGTGCAGGTACGAAATCCTCTTTGGCCTATATGTACTGGAAAAAGACCGGTGACGTGAGTGTCTGGAAAGGAATTGCTCAAGACGCCCTTATTATGAACCTTGACGACTTACTTTGTGTGGGTGCTACAGGTCCAATTCTTCTATCCTCAACAATTGGAAGAAACAAGAACCTCATCACGGGCGAGGTCCTTTCTCAAATCATAAATGGAACCGAAGAGCTACTTGAGGATCTTAGAGGTCATGGAATTGAAATTTATTCTACAGGTGGAGAAACAGCAGATGTCGGCGATTTGGTAAGAACGATCATCGTTGACTCTACCGTCATTGCTCGAATGAAAAGAAGCGATGTTATTTCTAATGAAAACATTATTGCAGGGGATGTGATTGTCGGTTTGTCTTCTTCTGGTCAAGCAAGCTATGAAAAAGAATACAATGGCGGAATGGGAAGCAATGGACTGACCAGCGCCAGGCATGATGTGTTTGACAAATCATTAGCGACCGAGTTTCCAGAAAGTTTTGACCCAATGATTCCTAACGACTTGATTTATAGCGGATCAAAACTACTTACAGACTTTATTGAAAACAGCCCTATTGATGCAGGGAAGCTTGTGCTATCACCCACGCGTACTTATGCACCGATCATAAAAGCAATTTTAGATGCTTACAAAGGAAAGGTTCACGGCATGGTACATTGTTCAGGAGGTGCGCAAACGAAAATATTACACTTTGTTAAAGGGTTGCATATTATAAAGGATCAATTATTTCCAATTCCGCCACTTTTTGAGATGATTCAAAAAGAATCGCAAACGGATTGGAAGGAAATGTATAAGGTTTTTAATATGGGCCATCGTATGGAAATTTATCTTCCTGAGGAACATGCAGCGGGAATAATCGCTATTTCTAAAGGTTTTGGTGTGGATGCAAAAATTATTGGAAGGGTTGAAAATGCTGCTAAATCGCAGGTTACCATTGATGATTCTAAAGGAAAATACATCTATCATTAGAAAAACTTCACTTTTTTTTTATTACAAGCAATAGAATCCTTATTTTTGCCCTCCGTTCATTGAACATTGGAGAGGTGCCTGAGAGGCCGAAAGGACTTGTTTGCTAAACAAGCGTACCCTAACCGGGTACCCGGGGTT
>CAJJCU010000029.1 GCA_905182775.1 uncultured Flavobacteriales bacterium | reverse complement strand
AGCGTGTGTATGAAGGCATCTCTGATATGCGCACCATTTTCAAATGAATAATTATCACTTGCTGCAGGTTTTAGCATGACTCTTTGAAAATCATTTCGTGAACTTTCAGGAAAAATTTGATGGTCTAAATCACCGTTATAACCATATTGATCCCTCATAATGAAGTCAAAACCACGTTGTCCATAGCTCCAAGAATCGTTACCGTGTTTATTGAAATCACCTTCGCCTTCGTCAATATATGACCCGTCTTGTTCGAATAACTCAAAAGCTCCAAGTTTGTTTCCTCCACCTTGATTTCCATTAGCAACAAGATTAAAGACTTGTTCGCTACAAACCGACACGACAGGAATAGGGTGGGTTATATTTATAAAGTAAGTGTTCGTTTCATTAAAAGAAGGTAGGTCAGCACTAAACGCTGCGGCGCGGACCACCTGCGTATTTGTGACGTTCAAAGGCCCAGAATATAAAGTTGAGCCATTGTCAGGATCTGAGCCGTCTGTAGTGTATCGGATTTGAGCACTCGCATCTGCGCATGTCATTGAAACAGAAATTGCACTTGGATAAAATCCAGCTTCAATATCGAATACAGGTTTAGGTGTATAAAAGTTTTGAGCCCCTGTGTTTTGGCCATCTGGAGTTGGCGTTGTAAATAGTTTGAAGTCTGCTGCGCCATCTGTGGAACGTCCAACGGAATGGTTTGATTTGGTCAGGTGAACGATTTGAAATGAATCAACAACATTCCCTAAAACATTGGATAAAATCACCCAATCACCTTCCGTTTGAGATAGTTTAAAATTCGTATGAAGCTCGCCTCCTTGATCTATATCTCTTCCTGAACAGAAAATAAGTTTGTGGTCATTGGCATTAATTGTAGCTGCTGGAAATGTCCACTTTAATGGATTTCCAGATCGGTCAGATAGATACCACCCTGTAAGATCAACCGCACTTCCTGTAGGATTTAATAGCTCGACCCAATCTTCGGTGTCTCCGAAGGCATCATTAATCCCATTCATATTCGATGCAGAATATTCGTTGATCAGAATTTGGCTATGAATAGCACAAAAAGTAGAAAGGGAAACAAGAAATAAGAGGAACTTCATATCTGTGTTAGTTTAGTATTATCGTAAGGTTAAAAAAATCTTCACAATTATGACGTAAAATTGTCGTTTGAGTTGTATACTTGTTTTAAATTTTTTTTTGATGATGCATAAAGTTACTTTATTTCTTATTCTTTCTGTAGTGATCTTCACTTTTTCTTTCTGTTCCAAAGTTGAGGGCCCAGGTGGCTCTATTACTGTTCGAGGGGTTGTAATAGAAAGGGATCATGTAGGAGTAAATGTTTTTGAATACCCGGCTTTAGACCAAGATGTATATCTGATTTATGGGAGTGAGAATACATTTTATGATGATGATGTAAAAACAAGTTATGACGGAAGTTTTGAGTTTCGGTATTTGCAGAAAGGAGATTATCAGGTATTTGCCTATTCTGACGTCAACCCTGCTGAGCAAACACCAGTTGACCCTAGTGCAACTGAAGAAGTGCTGCAATCCTTTAATTTGGGAAATAAAAACCAAGTGATTACTCTCGATACTATTTACATAGAGAAGTATTAATGAAGGTCTTTTTCCTATTCACTTTGTTTATTGGAATTGCCTTTTTTGGGCGATCTCAATCTTTTGAATTTTGGAATTCAGTAGGTACAAAATATAAAATTTCGGATCGGGTTACATTGGTCGGTAGTTTTACCGATAGAATCAATAATAGGGGTGTGAAAGCACTGTTCCCAGAGCTAACGACTAAATTTAAAATTGTCAAATGGGCGAGTGTTTCTATTGATTATCGGTATGTTTCTAAAAAAGAAAACAATGGCAATTACCTTGGAGTTAATCGATTTAATTTCAATGCGCGCTTCAAGAATTCCTTTAAGCGCCTGAAATATAGTTGTCGAGTCAGATACCAAATGAGCTCAGGAGGATCCCCTACTCAGGGTTATGAATCTGACTTTGATGAAGCCTTCAGGTTTAAACCTTCGCTTACCTATAATATTAAAAAAAGCATATTTGAACCTTCTTTTGGAATTGACTTTTTTTACAACCCAACCCACGGAGTTTATGGAAAACGGTTTGATAAAATGCGTTATTCTATTGGATCATCAATAGATCTTGGAGGTCCTCATGCCCTAGACGTGTCTGTTAAATTAGACCAGAAATTCAACTCAAGTAGTAACGGCAATAAACTCATCTTTGCCTTGGCTTATGAACTGGATTTGAATAAGTTTTTGAAGGGCAAGAGTAAGTCAGCATTATAGTCTTATTTACCCTCTCTATCTAAACATCTGTAATGGATCGCTTCTGCAATGTGATTTGCTTCTATTTTTTCGGAATCATCTAAATCCGCTATTGTTCGTGATACTTTTAGAATGCGACTATAAGCTCGTGCAGATAAATTAAGCTTGTTCATGGCCAGCGCCAAGAGCTCATTTGACTCGCTTTCTAGCGCACAAAAAGATTTTAACTGGGCACTGGACATTTGGGCATTCCATGAGCCTCTATCTTTTGAATTGTAACGAACTTCTTGTATTTCCCTTGCGTTTAGAACCCTTCTTTTAATGGATTTACTCGATTCAGGTTGCGCGTCAGAGCGCAATTCTAAATAGGGAATAGGCGAAACCTCAACATGCATGTCAATTCGATCGAGTAGGGGGCCTGATATCTTAGAGAGGTACCGTTCAATTGAATGGCCGGTACAACTGCATCGTTTGTTAGGATGGTTGTAATAGCCGCATGGACAGGGGTTCATAGCTGCAATTAGCGTGAATCTGGCAGGGAAATCAATGGCCATATTCGCTCGGCAAATACTGACCATTCCCTCTTCTAATGGCTGTCTTAAAACTTCGAGTGTTTTCCGTTTGAATTCTGGTAATTCGTCTAAGAAAAGAATGCCATTGTGGGCCATTGATATTTCTCCAGGCTTTGGAGCGGAGCCTCCGCCAACAAGCGCTACATCTGAAATCGTGTGGTGCGGTGCGCGAAAGGGACGTTTCTTGAGGATTCCATCTAAAGAACCCTGTCTCGACGCGATACTATGTATAATGGTCGTCTCAATAGCTTCTTCCATTAACAGCGGAGGGAGTATACTGGGCATTCTTTTGGCTAGCATAGATTTTCCTGCGCCCGGGGGACCGATTAGGATCACGTTGTGCCCTCCAGCAGCAGCGATTTCAAAAGCACGTTTGGCATGAATTTGTCCCTGAACATCTTTAAAGTCAGGAAGCGCATTTAGGACATTTTGACTTTGGTTTTGTGTTGGCGGTGTCGAGATCTTTTGATTTTCTAGGAAGTCAATAACTTCATTGATTGTTTTTACGGGAATGAGTTGAATTCCTTTGAGCATTCGAACTTCATCATAATTTGTCTCAGGAATTATTACGCCTTTAAAACCTTCTTTTTTAGCCTGTATGGTCCTCGATAAAACCCCCTTACAGGGTTGTATTGTCCCATCTAATGATAGTTCCCCCACAATGAGGTAATCTTTTAGTAAATCCGTTGTGATTTGATTGCTAACCGCGAGTATTCCAATGGCAATAGGTAGGTCAAATACGGATCCTTCTTTCTTGAGGTCAGCGGGTGCCATATTTATTATGATTTCTCTCCCTGGAAATTTCAGTTTGTTGCTTTTAAAGGCGGCTTTGATCCTTTGATGGCTTTCTTTAACGGCATTATCTGGTAATCCAACTAAAAAAAAGTTAATTCCACTGCCGAGATAGACTTCAATCGTAATTGTTATTGCGCTTAAGCCGTATAGGGTACTTGAAAATGTTTTTACGAGCATATTTTTTGTCTTTTTACTTTAAGTTAGCGACCCCGCTTCATAATTAAAAGTTGATTTTAAATTGAGTTTTTCGTATTTTATATAGTAAACAGGAAATCGAGTTAGCATTAAAATCATTCTGTTTAGGGTGCTTTCAATATGTATTGTATCTTTAAAAGCATTAAATATCAATCATGATTCACGGAACCCACAATGCTGAAGAAGATCTAAGAAACAATGACGTTTGGATCTACATTAACGACGAATTCTTTAGAAGAGCAGATGCAAAAATCTCTGTTTTTGATAGTGGTTATCTTGTTGGAGATGGCGTCTGGGAAGGGGTTAGATTACACCATGGGAAATTGGTTTTTATTGATGACCATCTTAAGCGGCTTTGGAGCGCTGCAAAGGCGACGGGCATCAAGCTTCCTTTTTCTAAAGCAGCTCTTATTTTGAACATTCAAGAGACAATCTCTAAAAATGAAATGCACGATGGTGTACATATCCGTATTATGATTACGCGAGGAATAAAAAAAACGCCTTCTCAGGATCCCCGTTTGACGATTTCAGGCCCTAACCTCGTAATTATTGCAGAATATAAAAAAGCATCCTCTAGTTCCAAAGGTCGAGGTGTTCGCTTGTTCACAAGTACGATTCGCCGGGGACGTCCAGATTACTTAGATCCCAAGCTAAATTGCCACAGTAAATTGCATGAAGTTCAGGCATTGATACAGGCTATTGAGGCTGGGGCGGATGAGGCACTTATGCTGGATGTAAATGGATTTGTAAGTACCTGCAATGCCACTAATTTTTTCATTGTAAAAGACGGAGAGGTTTGGACATCAACAGGAGCGTATTGTATGAATGGGATTACCCGTCAGAAGGTCATCGAAATTTGTCATCAAAACAACATTGCTTGTCATCAAAAAAACTTTTCACTTTATGACGCTTATAGTGCCGATGAAGCATTTGTAACCGGTACTTTCGGGGGATTGACTCCAGTAGTTTCTATTGACGGAAAGCCTATAGAGAATAATGGTATTGGTCTGGTTCGTACGAAACTAGATCAGTTATATGATCAATTAATTGCAGATGAAAGTAAACCGTGATTGTAAACGTCTTTTTCTTTGGTCTGGCCCAAGGAATATATCAACAACATTAATGTATTCTTTTGCGCAAAGAACGGATACGGTTGTCTATGATGAACCCCTTTATGGCGCATATCTAAAAGGAAATTCTGTAGCGGATTACCATCCTGATGCGGGTCTTATTATGGAATCTATGGATTGTGATTATCAATCTATAATTGGGATGATGTTGGGGTCTCACAAAAAGCCAGTGGCATTTTTTAAAAACATGGCCCATCATCTCATTGATGTCGATCGGTCGTTTATGGATTGCGGCTTTCATATTATTTTGACACGAAACCCTAAAGAAATGCTTCCTTCATTTGATAAGGTTATTTCTAATCCTACGATTAAGGATGTCGGATACAAAGCGCACATAGACCTTGTTGCTCATTTAGAACGGAATGAGCTTGCTTATGCTATTATTGATGCCACTTTGCTTTTGAAAAACCCTGAGCATGTTCTAAAACAGCTTTGTGAGTTGATTGGAATTTCATTTGATCAAGGTATGATGAGCTGGCCTATAGGTCCCTGTTCTCAAGATGGCGTTTGGGCCAAACATTGGTATAAAAATGTTCATGCATCAACAGGTTATAGACCCTATAATGAAAAAGTAATTGCTTTTCCGAAGCATTTGTTGCCGCTTCTTCAAGAGTGTGAACCCTACTATCATGAGTTGTTAAACAAAGCATTGGTATAGATATTATAAATGATAATTAAATAAAAAAAGGGGCGCAATTGCGCCCCTTTTATCTAAGTTAAAATCTTACTTAATTCTTAATGATTCTTTTTGTTGATACTGAATCATTTGAGGTGATTTTTATGGTATAGACACCGTTCATCAAGTCATTTAATTCTAGTGTGATCATTTTGCTTTCGGTAGTAAAGCTTTTAACGGTCTTACCAGAGAGGTCAATGATTTGAATTCCTTCGATCCAATGGTTCGAGGAAATATTGACGTTCGAATTAAAAGGGTTCGGTGAAACAACGAATGAAGAAGTTCCTTCTTCAATTGATGAGGTTGGACAGATATCGCAGCTTTCCCAACACACATTTGGTAATGCCATTCCTCCAGCTTCAATCGTTAATGCTCTATTGGTATTGTCCCCAACGGTTACCGTACAAGGACCTGCGTTCACTAGGTCTTCTTGCGCTTCCCATCCATTTAATTGAAATTTATATTCAATCATATCTCCGGTAGCAATAGCGTAGGTGCCTGACCACATTCCATTACCCATATCTGTTAATGGATAATCCCATTGGCTCCAATCGTTAAATGTTCCACTAACGAAAACGGTTGCGAAGTCCTCTGTATATTGTGACATATCTACCATGAATGTTATGTCTGAGGGGCTTCCTTGTCCTCCTTCACATGCTTCACAGCTTTCATAACATACAATGGGTAGTAAAGTCGATTCTGTGATGTCTAAAAATCTATTGGTATTTGTTCCATCTGAAACGGTACATGCTCCTGCCATCGTTAGGTCTTCTTGTGCTGCCCATCCATCCAGTTGATATTTATATTGAATATTTCCTGATTCCAGAGGGAGTGTGATTTTATAGGTTCCATCACCTAAGGCTACAAGTGCATTATCCCATTGACTCCAGCCATTAAATGTACCACTAATGAATACATCAGTAAATGTACCAGCGTAATCTGTCATGTCAAGTAAAAAGGTAACATCATTGAGTTGAGGCCCGCCAGCTGTACCAGATTTTTGATATACAAATTTCCATGCATTCGCTCCAACATTAACTTGTGCTGTCATCGTATTTCCGTCAGGCGAAAACGTCACATTATATATGATCTCATCGGGAGCAGTGCTTGGATCTGATATTTCTGAGCCATTGATTACTTTAGGTAGTCCTATGTGCGCACCTTGACCTGTGAGAGTCAAGTCTCCTGTACTTGCATCATATGCCCATGTACCGGTTGCATCTGAATGTGGCGCTACAGGTGCTCCGCATCCTTCAGGATCCATTCCTTGCCAAGGTTCGAGCCATGTTTCTGAACCCATACCATTCGCAAAATCACCATTTGCACTAAAAACAACGCTGTCGTCAAATAGGCATGCTCTTGTGGTTAAATCACCAGCATTGTTTTGCCACCATATATTAGACCAATCTGCCGATCCAACGACAAGCGCACCTGCTTGCTGCGATAATAGCCAGGTTGTACCCTCTAATTGGCCGAATGCTAGAGTTAAGGGAAGTAAGAATAGTAATGTAAAGATTTTTTTCATCGCAAAATATTTTAATTAAACTTTATTAAGTGTCAAAATGACGCATCATAAAATTCAGTATAAAATTCGGATAAAACAAAATTTATGATGTGAAATCGAATATTTACCGCTAATGACTTATTTTTCTACCCTACTATTACTCGGTATATATTTCCAAAAAGGGTTTTAGTTTAGAATATTTGTTTCTTTTCCAAATTGGCGAAACGATATAAAAACGGCTATTGCCGCAAGTATTAACATTACAGTAAAAGAAATACCCAATAATAAATAATCAATATTGCCAGCAATCAGGGACTTGGTCGTAAGCACGATATTCAATATAGGAACGCATGCCGTTGCTAGATTCAATTCTACGCCTGGGAATAAACCAACCGCTGCGGGTAAAATGAAGACAATATTCAATGGTGCAATAATACTTTGTGCTTCTTTAAATGTTTTGGTATATACAGAGATCGGAATCATAACACCTGCGAAAAAAATAGTTAAAGGCAATAAGAGTAGGAATAATTTTATAATAAAACCGGGGGTAAGGATACTTGCTATAATCGCAACGAGTGATGGGTCTGGAACGATGTCTAAGAATTGAATTGAGAAAAACAAGCCTATTAATGCGGAGATAGATGACATTAGTCCAGATAGAACGATAACCAACATTTTACCAACTAGAATTTTCCACCTTTGCACAGGGGTAGTCAATAAAGTTTCTATTGTGCCTCTTTCTTTTTCTCCGGTAAATAGATCAATTGAGGGGTACATGCAGCCCATAAAACCGAATACGATAAATATATAGGGTAAAAATCCACCAGCCAATTCACCGAGCATCTGTTGCTCGCTTGCTGTATTCTCGTAAATAGTATCAAAAGGGTTTAGCTGCTGCTCATCAATACCCAAAGCATCATAACGTTTAAAGCGTTCTTCGGCTTCTATAATTTGCATATAGCTTTTAGCACGTTGAGAATAACCTAGGTTTGTTTTATCAAATCCCCATATTATGGAAGTCTTTTTATTAGATGCAAGGTCTTCTTCTAGGTTTTTATCATACCAAATGATAAGATCGATTGTTTCGTTTTTTTGGTCTGCATAAAGTTTTAAAGAATCTCCTGAATAGGGGATCAGTTTTTTTGGACCGAATGATTCTGGAATTGCACTTAATTTATGGGCGATATAATCATTGGTGTCTCCAATGATTCCAATTCGTAGAACCTTTTCTTCTGCGGAATCAGCGAATGAAGTTTGAATATTGACAACGACATTGATTAATATGGGAAAAATCAATACCGGAATAACGAGCATCATAAGCATCGTTCGTCTGTCTCGTATGGTGTCTTTTAATTCTTTTTTGAATATTTTGAAAATCATAGTTAAGATTGAACAATGTTAATAAACTCACCCGTTAAACTCTTTCCTGTCATTTGGGCTCGAAAGTCATCCATCGTTCCATGGTGCTTCAGCTGTCCTTGATGAATGATGGCGAGTCGGTCACAAAGTAAATCTACCTCTCCCATAATATGACTTGAAAAAAGAACGGTCTTATTTTGATCTCTACAGTCGCGAATTAGTTGAATGATACTGTCCGCCGTGATGACATCAAGACCGCTTGTTGGCTCGTCAAAAATAACCACTTCTGGGTCATGAATCATCGTTCTGCAGATAGAAACTTTTTGTTTCATTCCTGTACTTAGTTTTCCTATTCTTTTATGTGCAAATTCATTCATTCCTAATAGATCAAACAAGTACGACTTACGTTCTTTAAGTATGGCGTGAGGCACATTATATAAGGATGCAAAATAATCAATAATCTCATGTGCGTTAAGACGTGCGTAAAGGCCAGTAGAGCCGGTTAGAAAGCCTAGCTTGCTTCTTGCCTCACGAGGGTATTTAATGGCATCAATGCCGCATATTTCAATGGATCCAGAGCTAGGCTGTATTACCGTTGAGAGCATGCGTAGTATGGTTGTTTTTCCCGCGCCATTCGGTCCTAAAAGAGAGAAAACCTCTCCTGGATTGCAGTCAAAACTTACATTGGATACAGCCGAAGCAAATTTGTCTGAGGTATTTCTTTCCTTTTTTTGTTCTTTGCTTAGTGGGAATTCTTTACAAAGGTTTTCAATTTTGATCATGTGACTTTTTTAGGCTTCTTTCGCCGAGTGCAATGGCTTTGTTTTTATTCGCGAGCTGTCCACACGCCGCATCAATATCTTTCCCTCTGCTTCTTCGCACATTTACAATCATATTTTTAGATTCTAAATATTGAGCAAAGCGCTCAACTTTGTCAGCATCGGCTTGTTGAAATGGTTCACCGTCTATTGGGTTGTATTCAATGATGTTTATTTTGCAAGGAACACATCTAGCGAAATCAGCGAGCTCCCTCGCATCGTCAATAGTATCATTGAAGCCATCAAATATGATATATTCAAAGGTGACTCTTGATCCTGTTTTTTCATGAAAATATTCCAAGGACTCTTTTAAAGATGCCAGATTGTTACTTTCATTAATCTCCATGATTTTATTCCTTTTCGAATCATTGGCAGCATGAAGCGACAAGGCAAGATTGAATTTCACTTCATCATCACCGAGCTTTTTAATCATCTTGCAAATCCCAGCAGTAGATACGGTTATTCGCTTCGGAGACATCCCTAGTCCATCTGTCGAGCAGATTTTGTCAATCGAGCTTAGTACGTTTTTGTAATTCAATAGAGGCTCTCCCATGCCCATGTAAACAATATTTGAAAGGGATTTGTCGTGTCTTTTTTCAGCCTCTTTTTTTAAATAGTAGACCTGGTCATAGATTTCTCCAGCAGAAAGATTTCTGAGTAGTTTTAATTTGCCTGTTGCACAAAATGAACAAGCCAAACTACAACCAACTTGCGATGAAATGCAAGCAGTCATTCTTCTTGTTGTTGGAATTAAAACACCTTCGACAACTGACTTCTCGTCTATTGAAAAGGCACACTTTAAGGTTTTGTCGACACTTAATTGTTCATCTTTGAGCACAATTTTATCAATAGAAAAATGTTCGGTCAAGACCCCTTGTAGACCCTTGCCTATATTCTTCATCTCCTCGAAAGTACCAGCATTTTTTTTCCAAAGCCAATCGTAAATTTGCTTTGATCGAAAACTTGGAATTTGCTGTTCTTCAAGAAAAGACTTGATATCTTCAATTGAAAGGGACCTTATGCTAAGTAGCTTTTTGGTCATATGATTTTACCGATTCAGCATGACTGGCATAACCAGCATGAGTATATCTTCTTTATCGTTGTCTTTTTTAACGGGTGTTAAGATTCCTGCGCGACTAGGCTCGCTCATAGAAAGCTGCACTTCATCCGACTCTAAATTATTCAGCATTTCAGCTATAAAACGAGAGTTAAATCCAATTTCAAGATCCGATCCTGAATAGTTACAGGTTAATCTTTCATTGGCTTCATTTGAAAAATCAATATCTTCTGCCGATAAAGACAACTCAGAACCAGCGAGCTTAAGCTGAATCTGGTGTGTTGTTTTATTAGAGGAAATAGAAACTCGTTTGATCGAATTTAAAAACTGAAGTCGGTCTATGGTTAAGACATTTGGATTTTCTTTTGGAATAACCGCTTCATAATTAGGGTATTTCCCATCAATTAACCTACAAACGAGTACCAGATCATTGAAAGTAAACACAGCGTTTGATTCATTGTATTCTAAGGTTATGTCTTCATCGCCTTTTAAATTGGCTTTTAACATATTTAAAGGCTTCTTAGGAAGAATGAAGTCCGAACTGTCGGTTGACGATGCATCTGTTCTTTTGTAACGAACAAGTTTATGAGCATCTGTCGCTACGAATATAATTTCATTCTTTGCAAATTGACAATAGACTCCGCTCATTGCTGGGCGTAATTCATCATTTCCAGCAGCAAAAATAGTCCTGTTAATTGCTTTGGATATAATGTCACCTGAGATATTAATGGTGCTTTTGTTTTCGATTTTTGGAAGCTTAGGGAATTCATCACCGCTAAAACCTACCATTTTTGATTTCCCATTGTCGTAAGCAAGTTCAATACTGAAAGTAGCATTCACTTTAAAGGTACATGGTTGGTCTGGAAGACTTTTAAGGATCTCTAATATTTGCTTCGCAGGAATCGCTACGACACCATCTTCTTCGGTTTGAACGGGAAGTTTTGTAATCATGGTTGTTTCCAGATCTGTCGCTGAAACAGTCAGTTCATTACCCTTAATTGAAAATAAAAAATTATCTAGAATCGGTAAAGTATTACTTGTGCTTAATGTTCCAGAGATACTCTGAAGGTGGCGTAAAAGGGTGGTGCTAGACGCAATAAAATTCATACCAAAATTGTTTTGTACAAAAATAACAATTCAAGCGATATAGTAGGAATTGGTTTTGTATTTCATTCATCAATGAGACTGTGAAAAGTGTAATCTTAAATAGACCTTAAAGGCAATTCTTTGGACAATAGCAAAACCTAAATTTGAATACTGCTGTTCCTTTAAATCAATAATGTATAACAGTTGTGGCCTCGGGTCGTTTGAGATTTGAATTTCAAGATACGCTGCAAGTTCCTCTAAGGTTTTATTTTGCTTGAGTTTGTCTGAATTTATTTCAAGACCCGCAAGTGAGAAGTCCTTTATGATTTGTAGGTATGTTTTTTCTCGAAACTGTTCTTCATTCCAAAGTGTTGTCCGGTTCACTTGGAATTTTTCCATTTCTGAAGATGCCTTTGAATTATTCACCGTAAATTCGATTTTATTAATAATTCAAAAGTAAGCAGCAAATGTTGAATGAAAAAATAAGCAAGCTATGCGAAACACTTTTAGCAGGTGCAGAACAAAATATCTCTTTGGAAAGAAAAGACATTCTTTACGATATCGCCAAAGTGATCTGCACTGAGACTATAGCGAAGAACGAAGTGGAATTGGTTTATTTGTGCACGCACAATTCTAGAAGAAGTCATTTTGCTCAGGTTTGGGGTCATGTGGCTTCAGTTATTTTTGGGTTTGATTTAAAAACCTATTCAGGCGGCACTGTGGCTACAGAATGTCACCCCAATACCATTAGTGCTTTAAGGCAAATCGGATTTCATATTATTTCTGATAATCTCGAACAAGAAAATCCATTATACAAGGTTTATTACAATGAACAAGACTATATCGAGTGTTATTCCAAAGCAAATACGGATAGCGCTCTTCCTCAAACCGATTTCCTGGCGATTATGACCTGCTCAGATTCTGATGACAATTGCCCATTGGTTCCAGGGGCAAAAAAGAGGTTTTCTACAACTTATGATGACCCGAAGGAATTTGACGGAACTGATACTGCCGTAATGCATTATGAAAAACGGAGTTTACAGATTGCTCAAGAAGCTTTATATACGTTTAAAAAAGCGGCTGATTTACGGGGCTAGGATTGATCCATTTCCTTAAAAAGCTGCCAGAATAAATTCTGAGGTAGAGAAGCTGTAATTGTAATGGGCTCTTTCGTTGTCGGGTGATTAAAACGTAGCTTTCTCGCATGCAGACATATCGAACCATCATTGTTTGAGCGTTTTGCACCATATTTTAAATCTCCTTTTACACAGCACCCAATATTTGAGAATTGAGCACGAATTTGATGGTGTCTTCCTGTTTCGAGATTAATTTCTACAAGGTGGTACCTTTCCGATGATGCAACGGTCTGATAGGATAAGATAGCTTCTTTTGCTCCTTTGGTATCCTTACTGCTAACGTAGCTTTTGTTTTGTTTTTCATTCTTCTTTAAGAAGTCCACCAACCTTCCTTTGGCGTTTGGTGGCTTTTGTTCAAGAATGGCCCAGTAAGTTTTAGAGGTTTCTTTTTCTCTGAATTGTTTATTCATACGTTCTAGTCCCTTGCTAGTTCGTGCAAATAAAACAACGCCACTTGTGGGGCGGTCTAAACGATGGATCACGCCACAAAACACATTTCCGGGTTTGTTGTACTTTTCTTTTAGGTAAGTTTTAATCGTATCGGGCATCGTAGTGTCGCCAGTGCGGTCTCCTTGAACGATTTCTGAGGATTTTTTATTGACGGCGATGAGGTGATTGTCCTCGTATAAAACTTGATTAGGCGTCATGCGATAAGGTGTTAGGCCTTTTCATTTGCTTATTTCTTAAATAAGCTGTAAAACTGAAAGCTACAAAGAATAAGACGGTGTAACCAATCCAATTTGGAATGTCACTCAGGCCATCACCTTGGGCATAGGAATGCAAGCCTACAAGTACAAAGTTTACACCAAAAAACGTAAATAATATTGCCGAATACCCCCAAAATGCGACCAGGTTAAAGGTGAATTTACTTTTCAATCCAGGGATAAAGCGAAGGTGTAAAATAACGGCATAAACTAAAACAGAAACAAGCGCCCAGGTTTCTTTTGGATCCCAGCCCCAATAGCGCCCCCAAGACTCATTGGCCCAAATTCCACCTAGGAAAGTTCCAATAGTAAGCATGAACAAGCCAATAGTCATCGTCATTTCTGAGACATAGGTGAGTTCATTTATATTTCGTTTAACTATCTCTTTATTTTTCCTTGTTTGAAAAATATAAAGAGTAAGGTTTAAGAAACCTAGTATACATGCGAGTCCTAGAAAACCATAGCTTCCGGTGATTACTGCAACATGAATCATAAGCCAATAGGAC
>CAJJCU010000028.1 GCA_905182775.1 uncultured Flavobacteriales bacterium | reverse complement strand
GACAAGCAAAAGCATTACACCCCTCCATCAGCTTTTACAATGAAGCAGGGTCAGTTAGAACTTTAGAGATTGCGGCCTCAATACCTAAACTCGATGGGGCTGCATTTATAGAGAAGTATAATTTACTAGAGGATGAAAACTTTGGAGCCGTATACTATATATGGGAGCTGGCGGCAGCGGCTTCTCGTGGTGAACGCTTTGAGAACCCCAGCTCAGAGCTTGTAATGCAGCTAATTGTTAGGGGAGGATTTGTTCCTGCGGAGATTCAGGGAGCGATTCAAGATTATTACGCGGTGACGAATGCATCTGACAGTCTTGTTGAGTTTCGAGTTTGCGACTACGTTACGAGTGGGATGGGATTGTCTTACTGTGCGCAAAAATGGGAGGTGGAACAAGAAATAAGTACTGCAAATGAAATTGAAGAACTCAAAGCATCTTTTGACCTCAGAAATTCTTTGCTCGATACCGCCTATAGTGCCACAATGAGTTTTCTAGACGCAAAGGTTTGGAATGAAGAAGGGCATGATGGTTCAGGTTATGTCATGTGGGCTCAATCTTCATTGTCGGAGCAAAGGGCAAAGTATATAGATTTTATGACGGGTATAACGGAAGGTATTTTACCAAGTGTTTCTAAATCTTTACAGGAGAACGATAGAATACTAAATGTGATGTACAAGGAAATTATAAATGACCTTGAGGCCAATCCTATTTACAGAAATAGGTTTACTATAGATGCTAAGGGGATTAGAAAAACACAACGTTTGTGGCTCAACTATCGAGATGCAAATACAGCGCTGCTGGTTGCCGTTTCAAATCAAAAGGACAGAGACTTCTGGAACAATTATTTTACTATTGAACGGCTTGAACAATTTGCATTGCTAAAAGAACGAATCAGTTGGGAATAATTCCTTTTGACTTTTTTTATTATCTAATTAGAATTTCAGCAACGTTCTCTTTATTGTTTAAATTATTGTCGTCTTGTTATTTATCTTCCTTGGTAAAGTATTATACAATTTCACCTAAAAGAAAGAGAGGTTTTTGAATTTTTGAATTTCAATCTAGATTACAATACGAGACAGCGAGGTTTAAGGCTAATCATCCTCTAGTATGGATTCGTGTTTTATTTTAAGAATGTCCAATTCGACTTGCGAAATTGTGGTAAAGGATTCTGTTTTGTTGTTCTTGCGCTTGCGGTATCCACATCCTGGACAAAAGATGTTTTTGTCTCGTCTGCGTTGGCCACCGCATTTACAGGGTTCTAAACAGGCAACAGCAATGCTTTCTTGGTTTTCTTCGGAATACGATAGCTCTCCACAGCTCTGACATTGGTACTCGTCAACCGTATGGTGTCGTTCTTTCGTTGTATAAGACCAGTATCCAGAAAACGTAGTTTCAAGACTACATTCTTTACAGGAAGCCTTGATCGCGTTATATTGACTGATGAAAGCTAGAACATAGATCCGAGGTTTTCCTCTGTCTTTTCTTGTGCGTTCTATTTCTACCTCCTTGTAATAGTCCTCCATTTCCTCATAATGCTCCTCATTCTGGCAGTAGCCATAAAGCGAACTCATTCTATCAAATACATCTGAAGGTGGCTTACTGCGTAATTTGAATACTTCGAGGTAAGAATTGCCCCAGTAACGTCCATCACCACGCATCAGGACCCATTTGCCTCTTAATGCATAAAGTTTACCTCGTTTTAAACGAGGTACCTTAAAAACAGTAAAAGAATGGTTTCCATCTATCATAGTGGCAAGTCCGTGTTTCGTGGATTGGATCGATATGGTTTCAATGCCCCTTAAATAGTCATAGATGTCGTGTTTTCTATCGTGTTTCTCATTGCACCAACCACCGATTTTTGCAAAAGGGGTATACAATTCAAGGAATTTCTCAAGATTGATCGTCTTTCTTTTCACACACTAAATATAAAAGTTTAAACCATAAGCTTTTTATGTTCTGCATAAGGATTTATTCAAACGAGCCTATTGGTGAAATGGGGAGGTGCTAACTGATTTTAAGGTACTTCCTCGTCAATATCGCGGGATTCGAACAGAACAACCTTCATTAACGAAGCCACTCGTTAAAGTGGTTCTATATTCTTAGGTCTCTTATATTTATTTTCGATTTTAAGTGTCTAACAAAGAGATGCTTAGCTTAGATTGATGGTTTTCCCTTGTGAGTTATGTTTTTCATGTTGAACCGATGACTACTTTTGCATCAAATTTCGAAAATTAAACACAACTAATATGAATTATTATTACCGTTTTTTCAGCCTAGTAATGGCTATTTTGATGACTGGGGTTGTTTTCTCTCAGTCCTTCACCTATACGACTCCTTACGACTCTACGTTTGATTATGAGGATACGTTGTTTTATGCGATACCCACTTCAGAGATTGGAGCTTGGGGTGATGCAAGTCTAACTGTTGATTTCGATGGCGATTTTGGAGACGGTGGAGAATATATTTCTTTCTATGGGGAAGATGGGTCACTTTTGGGTCAGACTGATAACAATCCATGGTCGGATGATTGTGAAGCTTGGACTACCACTATTACATTTGATGCAACACCCATCGATACTTGGGCATCTGATGACGACACCCTAAGGTTTTATGGTATTTGTTCAG
>CAJJCU010000027.1 GCA_905182775.1 uncultured Flavobacteriales bacterium | reverse complement strand
CATGCTTGAAATTCGGTTTCGGCGCCTTCATCAAGGAAAAACACGACATCTCCATCGGCATCTGACCTGCCGATTTCTTGAAATCCACCGTTGTATTCTCTTCTTTGAAAAATGATTTCAGTAATCCCAACAGATTCATCTATGTATTGATAGAGCTCAATGTTACCATCAATTACGGTTGCTAATTTTAAGTAATTAAATGAGGGAGAACCTGCTACGGGCACAAAAAAGGTGGAGGGCGAAGAAAAAGAATTGTTCCCATCCGTGAAAATGCTATTTATATAGATAGTATAGTTTTGGTTGCCATTTACGGGAATCGTCACTGTTGTATCTTCAGTAATTTCTTCTAAATTCCATATGCCATTATTTAAACTCCATATTTCATAGAAATCAGTTTCGCTGCCTTCGTATTTTGTCCAATTGATTTGAGCTTCGAGATCACACATATAAACCATGGCCTCAGAAACCATACTTGTATGAATCGGTGCTTTGGCGCTCGTCTGATAGGTGACTGGAGTAGAAGTTGTTTCGCAGGAGTCAAAGGCTGCAACGGAATATGAAAATGGACCATCTTCAAGTCCAACAGAATAGGCATAGATTGTAGATTCAATTCCCCAAACGGTATCGAGCTCAAACAGAATCCCATTTTCATCGAAAGTATATATGACATAACCATAAGTATCACCTTGTGAGTTCTCATCCCATTCTATGGTCATTTGATTGCTTGCTGTATCGATACCCACAGCATAAATAACGGGTATATTTGGCGTTAATAAGTCTTCAAATAAATCTCCGGTGATATTCGATGTGAAGTCACAAAAAGACCCTGGAAGCACAACTTGATAATTTAAAAATGCGGAACACAAATCGATGGTGTCGATATACATATGGGTTCCAATAGGTACGCTATCCATTAAGGTAAATGTAGCTGTCGGGTATTCTCTATAAATATGATAGTAGGCCCCTGAATTTGGTAAAGGGTCAGTAGATGGTGGGTTCCATGTCAGCAGAGCTGTCCCATTTCCAGGATTGTTTACCGTTAATATGATATTCGATAGAATATCAGAATATGTTACTGTATTTCCATCACATCCTGAAGTAATAGATATAAAGTAGTCCTGAACAAATGCAGTAGTGCTCACCGTATAGTTACTTGTGTTAATATCCGTAATAACATCGATAAAATCATTTTGAATTGAATACAGGTCATATTGAACAAATGATCCTGTAGGGTCTAATGGCGGGGTCCAGTAGATAGTCCGATTGCCACTTTCATCTGTTTGAATACAATTTATTTCTGGCGCATCCAGAACACCCGGGTTGATGACATTGATTCTCACGGTCGCATAAGTGATTTTTGGCACTTGACAGAAGTTATCCTGTACTTTGAATACAAAGTCATAGGGAATTGTTTCTGAAACACCGCCAAACTGATTGACGAGGTGGTCACAAGTAGTTTGCCAAGAAAAGTTAGCAGTCGCTGTTGTAGGAGATTGAATAGGGGGGAGGCTATTTAAGGTAGCACATGGTTCAATATCACATCCTGTAGGGTTGACATATCCTGTGCCAAACATAGGTCCTGAGGCTGTGATAATGACGTTTTGCGGATTACCATCCTGCAGTAAATCAAAATCATTGGCTAGTAAATCAAAATTAATTAAATCGCCAGCGTTAACCGTAGTTTCAAATACATTGCCCGGAAAGGGTGCTGTAATAATTGGTGCTTCGTTGTCAGCTGAGCAGGGAAGTACGACGACCTGCATCTCTCTTTCTACCTCAGCAATTAAATCTCCATTTCTGTAAGATTGTACCGTTACTTTTATATTATAATTCCCTATTGTATAACTTGTAAAAACGATCTCTCCTGTGGATGGGTCAATAGTGGCAACTATATTATTGGGGTCTAAATCAGTATTAGGTGTTGGCGAGCTAAAGGAGAATCCTGATTCAAAATCAACAGGAGATGGATTGTCAGGTGGGTTGTAGCTTCCGGTCGGAAAATAATCATAAGGCTCACCAAATTGGAAAAGAAGAGAATCTAAATCGGGATCAATCGCATTCATGTTGTATCTGTACTCGGAGCCTGCACAAGTAACAAAATGTGGTGATTGTAAAAAAATAGGGGAGGAATCAGTACACGAGTTCCCTACACTATTTGAATTTGTATACATTTTTGCAGCCAAGGTGATTCCAAAAGTTGATGGGTTAGAAATGTTACTGAGTGCATTGCTTCGAGAAAAATTCTCGTAAGTAAAAATCCAGCCATTTGATGGTGGTGTCCCCTCGATTGTTATTGGACTACTTCGATAGGTGATGCGTTCAATTGCACCGAGTCCGTTCCCTGCTGTGCTCCCTGATCCGCAATCGAGCATTGGAGGTGAACCCACAACAACACTACACGAAGGAGATATATCATCTCTTGAAATGAAATTTAAAGTAATTGCACTAAGGGTAGGATGATTCCAGACCCTGAGATCTTCAGAAATGACATTAACCTCTGCTCCATTACAATCTCTATAAAAGATCAGTTGAAATTCATAAGTATTGGCACCGCTGCAGCTCCATGTTAATTCTCCGCCCATGATGTGAGAGGCGTGAAAGCTTATCGAAAAGCTTAAAAAGAAACAAAGGGCAAAGAGTTTTTGCATATTGGTATAACGTCATATAATACTTAGTATTATAACGTATGCAAGAAAATAAAGTTGCTAACCCGCCGAAATAATAGACATCTCTTTCCAATTTAGATAGGTATTGGCCGTCTTTAAAAGATCATTTGAATCAATGTCATGAATTCTTTGAATGTAGGTATTGTAGAAATCGGTTTCCAAACCGTAAGATTCAACACTTAAAAATAAGTCCATCATCGCATATGGACCGTCGGACATTTTTAAAATTTGTCCAAATAAATGATTTTTAACCAAATGAAGCTCATCTTGACCTACTTTTTCATTTTGTAAGCGCGCTAATTCTTTTTCAATTTCTTTTAAAGTATCCCCGAGGTGTTCTTTACCAACCTCAGATCCGATAAGAAAATACCCAGAGCCTCCCGTTTCGGCAATAGCAGTACCTATTCCATAAGTGTATCCTTTGTCTTCTCGAATATTTTTCATGAGCCGACTGCCAAAATAATCTCCTAGAATAGTGCTAAGGATGTTCATATCAAAAAAGTCTGTGTGTCTTTTGTTAAACAGCGTTTTTCCAATTCGAATTGCTGTTTGGACTGCGTCATCTTTTTCGAGATGAACAGGTCCTGCTTCATTACAAAAATTACTTTCGAATTTCAGTTCTTGATCGATGCAATAAGGCTTTGAAAGAGCCGATATTCGGATTACTTGTTTTTCGTCAAGTGCACCTACAATAGCAATTTTTGTCAATCCTTTTTGATAGTGATTTTGATGAAATTCTTGAAGCGGTTTTCTTTGAATGGAATGTAAATCTGTCTCTTCAGAGAGTTCAGCATAGCCTGTATTGTGAAAAATCTTCTGCTGAAAAGCGCGCTGCGCCATCGTACTTACACGATTGATGTTGATCTTGAAATTTTGAATCTTCTCTGCTTTCATTTCTTGAAGTTCGTCCTCGGGGAAGCTTGCATTTTGGATGGCATCCATCAAGACCTCAAAGGCTTCTAAAATATTTCCTTTAAGGGCAAATAGAGAAACCATTACGCCTTCGTGGGAGAGACCGATGTCAAAGAAAGCACCTAAATCATCAAGCTGGCTGTGTATCTCAGTTGAGTTTTTCTCTTTTGTTCCTGACAATAACATCGAAGATGTCATGCTTACGACGCTGTTTTTTGATTGACGCAGGCCTGCATCGAAGTACAGATCAATACGTGTGGTTTCATTTGCAACCTTGGGCATCCAATAAAGGGGCGCATGGTCGTTTAAAATGATTTTTTCAGGAGTAATAAATGAAATGGCACCAATTTTATGCGTTTCAGGGGCGATGAGTCGGTTCATTTCTTTTTGTTTATTTTAAGTAGGGCACAATTATCTTTTATCAGGGTTGTTTTGGCAAAACCAAGTATATCTTTGTTTTCGATACGTTGGTAAATTTCCTCTTCTTCATTAATTCCATTCGCATCTCCGAGTAATTCAAACATGCATAGGTTAATTGATCGGTTGAGCAAACCTTGATCCTGAAAAGCTTTTGAGGTACTCAGCTTGTTCTTTAAGGATTTTAATTTACGTTCGGTGAATCCCGTTTCTTTTATTTCATCAATTTTTTCCCAAAGCGCCTTGTCTAGAGTTTCGAAGTCAATATTTTCTGATAACTTACCTGTTATTAAAAAGAGGCCGTCATCTATTGATCCAGTTATAAATGCATTGATTTCAGAGACCAATCCAAGCTCCTTTTTCAACCGGATATTGAGCAATGAAGATTGATCTTTACCAATAGCATCGCTAAGAAAATCTCCAAGGTAATAACCTGCGCTCTTTCGTTCGGACATTTTGAACGCATAATAAAATGCATCTGCAGGAACATCCCTATCGATCGATTTTGTTTTAAATTTATTGGTGTTGGGTTCTGAGGGTAGAAGACGCGCTGGTTTTTTACCTCCCGGTATCTCCCCATAATATTTCTCAATAAGTGCTTTTACCTCTTTGTTGATGAAATTTCCAGATACGCAAAGGATTGCATTTGCCGGATTGTAGTGTTTTTTGAAAAAGGCTCGAACATCACTCATTTCTGCCTTTTCAATGTGGGTGATGTCTTTACCAATAGTCGCCCATTTGTAGGGGTGTTTTTCGTAAACCAAAGGCCTGAGCTCTAACCAAACATCTCCGTAAGGCTGGTTGAGGTAGCGTTGTTTGAATTCTTCGATAACCACGCTACGTTGCACCTCAAGACTTTTTTCTGTAAAGGCTAAGGACAACATTCGGTCACTTTCCAACCACAGTGCTGTTTCGATATTGTTTGCAGGTATGATTTCATAATAATTGGTCAAATCATTACTTGTAAATGCATTGCTTTCTCCTCCTGCTTTTTGAAGCTCTTGGTCAAAGTCTTCAATATTGATTGAGCCTCCAAACATCAGATGTTCGAACAGGTGCGCGAAACCGGTTTTGTCTTCATGCTCATCTCTTGCTCCAACATCATATAATGTATTTACAACAACCATAGGTGTTGTGGAGTCGTGATGAAGAATAACTTTAAGCCCGTTTTTCAGTTTGTAGCTTTCAAATTCAATCATTAACCTAAAATAAATCGGTGAGTAATTCTTTTTTCGCCTCATCAAATTCTTCGATGAGGTTTTCTATTATTTTTTTTGCAGGCAATTCTTCATTCATGAGTCCTGCGATTTGACCTATTTCTAGCTCTCCCTCTATTAGATCACCTTCAAACATTCCTTTTTTTGCACGTCCTCTTCCTAACAATTCAATAAGTGCTTCTTTAGAGGCTCCTTTCGCATATGCTTGCTGTACATGCTCATAAAAATCATTCTTTAATAAGCGCACTGGGGTGAGCTCTTTTAAGGTGAGCTGGGTGTCACCCTCTTTTGCATCAAGAATAGCTTTTTTAAAGTTAGCGTGGGCACTCGATTCAAGAGAAGCCACAAAGCGGCTTCCGATCTGAACGCCTTCAGCGCCCAATATCATACAGGCGAGCATTCCGCGTCCAGAGGCAATTCCTCCTGCAGCTATTAATGGAACTTTTATTTGTTTTTTAACCATGGGGATCAGGCAGAGTGTCGTCGTTTCGTCCCGTCCATTATGCCCACCTGCCTCAAAGCCTTCGGCAACAATCGCATCTACGCCTGCCGCTTCTGCTTTCAGTGCAAATTTCAGACTCGAAACTACATGGACGACCTTGATGCCCTCTTTTTGCAAACGCGCCGTGTATGTTTTTGGATTTCCTGCTGAGGTAAATACAATGGGCACTTTGTGTTTGATGATCGTTGCG
>CAJJCU010000026.1 GCA_905182775.1 uncultured Flavobacteriales bacterium | reverse complement strand
CGTTGCAACGGAATTCCCAAATTATGGAATGCTGTTCCAAGCATCAATCCATCATATGCATTACCTGCTATAGTTGGTGTCCAAAACATATTAGTTCGGTTCGGTTCGTGGTCACCTGAAAAGAATTCTAATTTTAGCGGCTCCCATTTATGGAATAATGCTTTTTTACGCCAGGTATTGTTATGTCTCGAAAGTTCTGGAATATTCTTGTTTGCATCAATCACAACTCGGTTAAAATCACCGATATACGATTTTAGTACACCTTTATTCTCCCCCGGCTCTATCCAAATACTTTCGACTAACTCGTTGTCATTGAATGCATTGATTTCAATGGGACCATTCACCTGACCGGTGTTTTTGACTTTTACTAGAGTACCGCTTTTAAGGTTTGGTTTTACACTTTTGATTTTAAAATCTACATGGTTTGTCGTTTGAATCAAATCATCAAAAAACCATGATAAATCTTTTCCAGTTTCATTCTCGAATAATATTCTTAAATCCTCAGGTTGTGGATGTTTGAATTTCCATTGGTCAAAATATAAATACATGATGCGGTCGAATTCTAAATCACCTAAATAATCCTTCAAATAATAAAAAACCAGACCTGTTTTCTGATACATCACGATTCCATAATTGGCAGAAGAAAATTCTGCCGAATGCGTCTCAATGGGTTGGTCTGCTCCTGCGGTATGAATAAATCGATATGTTAAGTCAGCCATATCATGGTAATCTAAATCATTGAGGTGAAAACGTCCATTAAGTACCATGTCGGATAATCTTGTATTCCCTGGATATTTGGTTTGAATATATCTTACTTCATTCAAGGTGTTGAGTCCCTCATCCATCCAGCCATGTACGCGCTCGTTGCTACCTATAATACCATAAAACCAATTGTGACCGACTTCATGGACAATTACAATCTCCAATTCTTCTTTGGAGGAAGAATTGCCAATTACTGTGACATTGGGATACTCCATACCACCGCCAGCACTGATGGTTCCATCTACAGCCGTTACATGACTGTAAGGATAATTTCCATTCCAAAGCGAATAATAATACGTTCCATCATTTAAATATTCAACGGCATGCTGCCAATGTTTTGCGTTTTGAGGCACAAAAAGAGCCCAAGTATCTACAAGCTTTCGCGTTCCGGGAAGCTCAACTTCACCCTTTAGAATAACATACCGTTTATCCGCGAACCATGCAAAATCATGCACCCGATCCTGCGTATACCTGATCGTTTTAAACTTAGCCGATGAAGGCGGGAAAGGTGTTTTAACTCTGCCTTTATTTGATTTCGCAACCAAAGACATCAAATTATCCTCAGTTTTCTGAGACAGATCATTCATGAATTTTATTTCACTTGCGTTTTGCAAGTCACCAGTAGCGCCCACAACATAATTATCGGGAATCGTAATAGAAACGTCAAAAGATCCAAATTCTGAATAGAACTCACCTTGATTTAAGTAAGGCATGGGATTCCAACCATTTTTGTCGTACACCGCTGGCTTGGGATACCACTGCGTAATCTGGTAAGATTGTCCAATATGACCCAATCTAGATATACTACCAGAAGGAACTTTTACGCGAAAAGGTGTAGAAACCAGAAGAGATTCTCCTGGGAAAAGCGGCGCCAATAAGCCCAGAACAACAATGTCTTCATGCCCATTAAAAATAGCATGCTTAACTTTAGCGCCATTAATATGAAAATCAAGTGAATCGATAAAGCCACTATCCTCAGTTGAAACATCCTCAAGCCCATCCTCTCCATTCCCTAACATTTGTTGTGCCAATGCCGATTTTCCATTTTTGTAAGCGTTTGGCCAAAGATGAATATAAAGCTCATTCAACGTATCGGGAGAATGATTAATGTATTCAAATTCCTCAGAAGCATGAAGCATATGACGTGCGTCATCGAGCTGCACAACAATTTTATAATTCACCTCTTGTTGCCAATAATCCTGAGCATTTAAAGCAGGAACACCGAGGAACGTGAGTGAAAATAAATAGAATAAAAGATGATTTTTCATGGTAAAAAAAATGGGCTACAACATTGCAGCCCATAAATTTACATAATTGAAATTCTATTTAATCATTCGCTCCGTACGAATATTTTGATTTCCATCAGTGAATGTGAAAAGATACATTCCTTTCTCCCACGCTGAAGTATTTATCTCCATACCATTGCTTACAGCCAAAGATGAAATTAATCGCCCTTGAACATCTAGAATGCTAACAGAAACATTGTCTACTCCTAATGTATTAATAGAAACATAATCTTGGAAAGGATTTGGAGAAACGGAAAGCGTTGCAAAAGCCTCAGTGATTCCAGAAACATCGTTAAGAACAAAGCTACCTAACCCACATGGAAATAATTGATAGCCACTATCGAAAGGACTTGAAGAATCATATTGACCACCAATTCCAGTCACATCAAATAAACCTTGTGGAACTGCTCCTCCAGGAATATCCGTATCGCCATCTATTCGTATGGTGTAAACATTTGTTCCATCTGTCACGTCTAGGTTGTTATTTCCCGTTGGGAACGTAGCAATTGGATCTACAAAATTCACACTTTCCAATGTAATCCATTGTGATTCTGTATCCTCATTTAGAGCCGTTACGACTGTTGGTGTAAACGTGGGCATATCAGCCGAGATAACAAGAATACTATCAGCAAATACCTGAGTTAATCCATTATATTGATCTATTTGACCAAGTATTCGAATCATGTCGCCCTCATTTACAACATAAGCACTTACATCTGCAAAATTGTATACATTAATTCCGTTGTTGTCTATATCAATAATCGAAAAGCTTAAACCTTCGTCACTATCAAAATCAACACAATGCACGACACCTTCTAAAGAGACATAGACATCCAGAGAATCCACCAATCCATCCGCATCATTTGTAGTCACATCTGCAATTGTTGCAGGTGAATAATCGAGTGTTTCACCCAATAAGGCAACAGTTTTAGATTCTGGAGAATCACTTCCTAAAACAATTATGGTTCCTACCATACCGTTGGCAGCATGGGCGCCAACAGAACAATCGTATTGATAGGTTCCTTCAACAGTAAACACGTAGGAATACATTGCAGCATCACTAGTAGGTGGCGATACAAAGCTTTCCGGATTGTTAAAATTCTCTCCGCTTACTGTATTTTCAACGAAATTAACATTATGAAAACCACCTTCATTAACCCAATAGACCGTATCACCGATATTAACAGTCAATACTTGAGGTGCATAATAAAAGCTTCCTGCGTTAACAGTATGTGCTCCTGGAACAGTTTCGCTAACCGAAGAAACTGTGACGGCCCCTGTTTGGTTATAGTTTTGAGCAACACCATTTAATCGAACAAAAATAGGGGTGTTTGAAACCTCACCGGCTACCATATCGCCTTCAATAACGACGGAACCTAACGTGGCTGCATCCGCAGGATTGGCATTTGGACCAATAACCATGAAACCATACTGAACAATTAACCCTACAGGCAATTCAGCAGCTGTAGCAGAAACGGTGAAAACTCCAGAAGTCGGAATATCAAAGATTTTCGAGCCATTAAACACATCTGCGTATCCATTATTTGGGTCTAATGCTTTAATGAAATACTTAGCAGAATATTGCGCATCCAAAGTATACGAAGCCACTGTGCCCATAAAGGATAAGTCATTACCATTAGCAGAAGCTCCTGGCTCTAAAAACGTAATCGCTTCCATATTTTTATTACCTGCACCCGTAGTTTGGTTTACCCAATATGAATCGGCTTGATTGTCACTATACGTATTGAAATTAGGGTAAAGTCGCAATGCATTCGCACCAGAAACAAGGATCGTTTGTAAATCAGAAACCCCCCAAGGTCCGCCAAATTGAAAACCACCACCATTTTCAGGAAGCTCAGAAACATTCATATAACCTAGCCAATCAGCACTTGCATCAACAACCGTTGCATTTGAGTAAGAGGGTAATGTCAATGAATTTGAGAAAGTTCCATTAGAAACAGCTGAAATCTCATATTCTCCCGTAACATCAATTGTAAGATCATCTGTCAAATAGTTACCTGATACCTCAAAAGATTGTTCTGCTGATGGTGTTCCTACAAAATGT